>NZ_JAMCOS010000004.1 GCF_028069655.1 Acidovorax sp. NCPPB 4044 | reverse complement strand
GTCGACCTGCGCGCCGGCGACTCCTCCAGCGTCCTCGCCGCCATGAGCGCCATGCGCTCCAACCTCGCACAGGTCGTCTCCGAAGTCCGCCACAGCAGCGAATCCATCGCCACCGGCGCCTCCCAGATCGCCACCGGCAACGCCGACCTCAGCCAGCGCACCGAGGAGCAGGCCTCCAACCTCCAGCAGACCGCCGCCTCCATGGAGCAGATGAACTCCACCGTCCAGCAGAACGCCGACACCGTCCGCACCGCCTCCCAGCTCGCCTCCTCCGCTTCCTCCACCGCCGCACGCGGCGGCGAGGTCGTCGGCAACGTCGTGCGCACCATGGAGGACATCACCGCCTCCTCCCGCAAGATCGGC
>NZ_JAMCOS010000003.1 GCF_028069655.1 Acidovorax sp. NCPPB 4044 | reverse complement strand
ATTGCCTCAGCAGGTTCTGAAGCTGCTCCAAGGCTGAAAAAGGTTTCCGGGGCTAATACACTGCCGTTCGGGCCTTCCATCTTGGCCCGAGCGGCTTTTTTCATTCTGGAGTACGCATGCCTTCGCCTTCCATCGAGCAGTTCATCGAGAGCTTTCTGACCGCCGTCGACTTCCAGGAACCCGTGGAAGTGACGCCCGACACCGAATTGCGCGCCCTGCCGGAATGGGATTCCCTTGCCGCACTGGGCGTCATCGTGATGTTCGACGTGGAATACGGAAAGACCATCGTGGGCGACGACCTGAAGAACTGCACCACGGTCACGGATCTCTACAAGCTGCTGGGGTAACGCACCATGGGCCTGTCCACCCTGCACAACGTGCGCTTTGCGGGCATGACCAGTTGCGTTCCCAAGCGCGTCATCTCCAATCTGGAAGACTGCCCGCCGAAGATTCGCTCCGAACGGGAGCGGCTGGTGCGCAACATCGGCATCCAGCAGCGCCGCCTCTGCGCCTCTTGGCAGTGCTTCTCCGACCTGGCAATGGACGCCACCGAGAAGCTGCTGGAAGAACTGCAGTGGGCCCGTGAAGAGGTGGACGCGCTCATCGTGGTCACGCAGTCCCCCGACTACCCGATCCCCTCCACCGCCATCATCCTGCAAGACCGGCTGCAGCTGACCTCCGGCACCATCGCATTCGATGTGAATCTGGGTTGCTCGGGCTACCCGTTCGGTCTGCACCTCCTGGGCAGCATGATCGCCTCGGGTACCGTGAAAAAGGGACTGCTGCTGGTGGGGGACCGGTCCGCGAGCGAAAAGGATCCTCTGTTCTCCGATGCCGGTACGGCCACCGCCCTGGAATTCGATCCTGCAGCGCCGCCGATGTATTTCGACCTCAACAGCGACGGCAGCGGATACAAGGCGATCATCAAACCGGTAGGAGGGCACCGGGAGCCCTACGCCTTCCACCACAGCATTCCGACGCGCGACGAGAACGGGGAACTCCAGTGGCCGGACCGGCTCGTCCTCGACGGGCCTGCCGTGCTCAGTTTCTCGACGCAGAGGGTGCCGCCTTCCGTGGAACGCGCACTGCAATATGCGGGAGTGTCCAAGGAGGATGTGGATTACTTCATCTTCCACCAGGCCAACCGGATGATCAACGAGACCATCCGCAAGAAACTGGCGCTTCCCCAGGAAAAGGTTCCGTCGACGCTGGCCGACTACGGCAACACCAGTGGCGCCACGCTGCCGGTGACGATGACCGCTCGATTGAACGAAACCCTGGAGAGCGGTTCGCACAAGCTGCTGCTGAGCGGCTTCGGCATCGGACTGTCCTGGGGTACCTGCATCCTGGACATCGCAGGCGCACGGTTTCCCGCGATGCTGGAATCCTGACGCCATGGACACCACCCTCACCCCCTTCCATCTCACGGGCCAACGCATCCTGGTGACGGGTGCCACATCGGGCCTCGGCCATTCCATTGCCATGGCCTGTGCCCGCATGGGCGCGGACGTGATCGGCGTGGGGCGGGACGAAGAGCGCCTGGCCCGCACGCTGGAGTCACTGCAGGCCGCAGCGCCCGAGGGAAAACACCAGACGCTGCGTGCAGACCTGACCCAGGCCCAGGACCGCGCCGCGGTGATCGAACAGATCGGCACGGCGCCCTTGAACGGCGTGGTGCACAGCGCGGGCATCTCCCGCCTGGCTCCCGTGCGGATGATCACCGAGCAGCATCTGCGGGAAGTGCAGAGCATCAATGTGGACGCCCCCATGCTGCTGACGCAGGCGCTGCTCAAGCGCAGCCTGGTCGCGCCGGGCGGCTCGATGGTGTTCATCGCCTCGATCGCCGCGCACATCGGCGTACCCGGCGTGGCCGCCTACTCCGGCACCAAGGCGGCGTTGATTGCGATGGTCCGCTGCCTTGCGATGGAAGTGGTGAAGCGGGGCATCCGCGCCAACTGCCTGTCGCCCGCACTGGTCGAAACCCCCCTGCTGGACGCCACCGCCACGCTGGTGGGTTCGATGGAGCAGGAGCGCGGCAACTATCCGCTGGGTTTCGGCAAACCCGACGACGTGGCGAATGCCGCCGTCTTTCTGCTGTCCCAGGCCAGCCGGTGGATCACGGGCACGACGCTGGTCATGGATGGCGGCCTCACCATCAGCTGAGCGCGCCACCATGTCTTCGCCTTCTCATGCTCCTGCAGACGCGCGCCGCAATCTGCTCATCGTCGGTGCGGGAGGCTTCGGCCGGGAGGTGTTGACCTACATCGAGGACGACAACCCACTGTTCCGTCCCAAGGGCTTTCTCGACTCCCGGACCTCCGCGCTGGACGGCATGCACCGCTCCGTCGGCATCGTGGGCGACCCGCTCACATATGTCCCGGTCAGCGGAGATGTGTTCATGGCGGCACTGGGGGATCCCGCGGCCCGCCTCAAGTACACCGAAACGCTGCGCACGCTCCACGACGTGGATTTCGCCACCGTGGTCCACCCCCAGGCCAACGTGACACGGCATGCGCGGCTGGGCAGGGGCTGCATCGTCGCGCCCCGGGTCGGCATCTCGGTCGATGTACAGATCGGAGATTTCGTCTGCATCCAGGAATACACGGTCATCGGGCACGACGTCCAGATCGGCGACTGGTGCCAGATCAACAGCCATTGCTCCATCGGGGGAGGCGCCAAGATCGGCAATTTCGTGTCGATCCACCCCAATTGCGTCATCACCAGCGGCACGGTCATCGGTGACAACGTCAAGGTCGGCGCGGGCAGCGTGGTGTACGGGCGGATACCGCCGAACATCACGATCATGGGCAATCCGGCCCGGCGCTTCGCCTGGAATTGACGCCTCCGGCACGCTGCACGCAAGCCCGCCTGAAAGCGACATACATGGCCTCCATGCCCCCTTCCTTCTCGCCCGACGCCCTGGTCAGCCGGATCAATCTGGCGCCCTTCCAACGGGATGAAGCGCTGCTCGCCATGCTGGAGCTCTACCGCCGCGACCCGCATTTCTGCATCCCCTCCCAGGCACGCGAAATCTTCGCGCGGCGAGGAGACCGCACGCGCTTCGTCCTCCTGGGGACGAAGACCTTCGCGGAAGTCTTCATCCGCGCGACCCGCGACCAGGGTTGGGCTCTGGCCGTGGTCGATGACTTCAAATACACCAGCGGCGAGGACTACTACGGCGTGGAGATCATCTCCACCGAACGCTTCCTGTCCATGCAGCGCCACGACCCGGACATCATTGCCATCAACTGCTGCCGGACGGATTATTCCCGGCGCTTTTTCGACCGGCTCTGCACCCTCCACGGTATCGCCCACCTGAACCACGAGCAGGTCACTCGGCTCTTCGGCATGAACGATCGCGTGGACTACCGCACGGCGGACTGGGCGCCGGCCATCAGCAGCAGATTCGATGAATTCCAGGCGCTGGAGCGGCGGTTTTCGGATCCGCATTCGGTGAACACATTGCGCAGCGTGCTCATGTTTCACCTGAGCTGCAATCCGGAGTGGTACCTCACCGTGGCCAGGCCCTACTCCACGCTGTATTTCCGTTCGGGCCTGCTGAATTTGTCGGACGACGAGAGGTTCGTCGATTGCGGAGCCTCCATCGGCGAATCCACGACCGGACTGCTGGGCATGACAGGTGACCGCATCGGGCACTCCTGGATGATCGAGCCCGATCGCTTGAACCTCGAAGTGCTGCGCAAGCTGCAGCAGGGCTACGCGGGCACCGCGCTCGCATCCAGGATTTCGCTGCATCCCTTCGCGGTCGGCGAGCACGATGCACAAGCCCCGTTCCACCACCTGGGGGGACATGGCGGCAGCATCGCCGTCGATCCGAATGCACCACTGGAGACGGTGAGCATCCGGCGCATCGACGACCTCATCGACGCGCCCCCGACGTTCATCAAGATGGACATCGAAGGCTTCGAAATACCGGCGCTGCGGGGCGCCGAGGCGGCCATCCGCGCCGGTCTGCCCAAGATGGCGATATCCGCCTATCACCGCGCGACCGATCTGCTGGACATCCCGGCGCTGGTGGATGCCGTGGCCCCTGGCTACTCGGTCGGCCTGCAGCACCACACCGAAGACCGCTGGGATACCTGCCTGTATTTCTATCGCTGAGGCCTCTCCAGAGGCATTCCACTCCACTATCCAGAGGGCACCGCAGGATGGCCAAGATTCGGGGCGGCCTCGACCGCGTTCTTTTGAAGTATCCGGAAATCGATCCGGCCAAGGTCCGCCTGATCGGCTGGGGCGCCGGGCAGGCCTTCACGGACTACTACCCGCTGCTCGGCCTTCCGGTGGAATACACCGTGTGCCCATTCCCCGCGAACCAAGGCAAGCAGATCCACGGGATTCCCGTGCGGAGCCCCGATGCGCTCATGGAAGAGCCGCACGACGAAGTGCTCCTGGTGATCTTCGCGGCGCACTCGGCGGAAATCATGAACCAGATCCGCAACCTGTGGGGCGATTACCGCTGCGTGCCGGCACTCACCCACAGCAACCGGCATGGAGACATCGACCAGCTCCAGGCTTTCTCGCGGGTGTTCGAAGGACTGTCCCTGCAGCGCAAACCGCCCTCCCATACACCTTCGCTCGGCATCTTCGTGCAAGGTCCGGTCTTTCCCTACACGCCGATGGCGCTGGCCTGGCAACGCATGGCATGCCCCGAGGCCCATATCTGCTTTGTCACCTGGGACCATCAGTCCGCCGCCAGCCTCGATGCCTGCCGGCCGTGGGTGGACGCCGTGGTCACACTCCCCCAACCCCAGAACATGGTGGACAGCCGCAATGCCATCATCCGTTCCGCCAAGGCAGGAGCCCTGCACCTGGCCGAGGTCGGGGTGCCGTACTCGGTTCGCATGCGAAGCGATACGGTCGTCACCGGATCGCTCTACCGCGCCGTGGAAGAGCTCTTCGACGATGGCAGCAGGAACGCGGGGAAGTTCGGCTTCCTGGCACATTCATCCTGGAAGCAGATCCCCTTTCACTTCTCAGAGCGTTTTCTGGTGAGCCGCACCCAGGACATGTGCGAGTTGTGGTCGCTTCCGGAAGACATGCGCGGAGCATCCGAGATCCAGCACAGGACCGAAGAGCCCTACCAGCAGATACAGAAGGCCGCCGTCGAATGCCTGCTGTGGCAAAGCTTGGCGCGCCAATGGGCCGAGCCGGCCCGGGACCTCGCCGATGGCTACCGTTTCGCGGCAAACCACCTGCTTCCGATGGACGAGTTCGTCGATGTCCTGTCGCTCAAGAGCATTCCCCTGTTCAATCTGACCCTCAACAAGGGGTTCGTCGGTACTCCGGCATGGTGGCGGGAGGTCTACGCCGATCTGCCCTCGGCCATGCGGCAGGCGCACGAGGAAAGCGCCCAGGACTTCACGATCGCCGAATTCTTCAGCGGCCGCGTCGGCTGATCTCCGATCGGATCAGTAGAGCACGGCACGCCGCTCGGGCGTCATGGGTTCGAGGGCCTCTCCGCGCTCCAGCCTGCGCACGAAGTCCGGATTGGCAAGGAGCGCACGGCCCCACGTGACCATGTCCAGCAGTCCTTCCTGGATTTCGTGCTCGGCCTCCTCGGCCGACAGCGACGCTCCCCCGATCAGGAAATGGGGCCAGAAGGGGCGCACCTTGCGCACGATCCTGCCGGAGGTTTCGGCATAGGGCGCATCCGCACAGCTGATGTCCAGCTGCCGCAGTCCCAGGCGGTCGAGCCGGGGAATGAGATGGCCAAGCAGGTCGTCCAAGTCAGGCCACTCGTACAGCCCACCCATCATCCGCGCGGGCGAGATGCGGACCATGAGCCGCTGCGGGCCGCAGACGGGCAACAGGCGCTCCACCAGTTCCAGGACGATGCGGCAGCGGTTCTCGACCGACCCGCCATAGGCATCGGTCCGGTCATTGATGCGCGCATCCAGAAACTGGTCGAACAGGTATCCATGCCCCATGTGGACCTGCACGCCGTCGAAGCCAGCACCCAGGGCACGCTGCGCGGCCTCCTCGAAAAGACGGTAGATGCCAGGCATCTCCGATGCATGCAGCGCCCGGGGTTGCCCGTAGGGCTGGCCGTTCTGGCGATTGATGCCGGCCGCCGGCCGGTCCGTGGAACTGACCGGGGCCACTCCACCGGTGAAGTCCGGGTGCGAGATGCGCCCGCAGTGCCACAGTTGCGCCACGATGCGCCCCCCGGCCTGATGTACCTGCCGGATGGCCGGTATCCAGCTGTCGGCCTGCTCGTCGTTCTGCAGGTGGGGCACATTGCGGTAGCCATCCGCCGACGGATGGACCACGATGCCTTCGGTCAGGATCAGCGATACGCCGGCAGCGGCACGCCGGGCGTAATAGGCAGCGATGTCGGCTGTGCAGCGGTGCCGCCCATCGGCAAAACCACGCGTCATGGCGGCCATCGCGACACGGTTGGGCATGGGACCGAAGGCCCCTTCGGCCACGAAGGGGCTCAGCAGTTGCAGGCTCATGGGGCAAACATTCCAATGAAATAGGGGTGGTCCAGATAGGCGGCCAGGCTGTCCTGCCAAGGGCGCTGACGATCCAGGCCGCGGGACTGCAACGCGGCATTGCGCATCACCACCGCGTCGGGCCGCACGGCTTTCTCCTTGCGGGCCATGGTTTCCGCAGGGACGCATGCGATCTCGATGCAGCGATCCAACCCCAATCGGAGCACGATCTCCCGTGCCAAATCGAAGAACGAGGCCTGGCCATGGGACGCCATGCAGAAGCGGCCGGTTTCTCCGCGCGCCAGCAACAACAGGCTGTTGTAGGCCAGGTCATCCGTGAGGGTGGGCTGCCAGATGCGGTCGCCGACCTCCATGCGGTCCACGCCGGCACGCAGCAGGCCCGCCAGGTGAGGCACCAGCTTGCCGACGAAATTCTTGTCGTGACCACGCTCCCCGAAAAATCCGCCCATGCGCACGGAGAGTGCGCATGGAAAAGACTCCAGCACGATGTGCTCCGCCTCCAGCTTGAGGCGTGCGTACACGCTCAGGGGATTGGGAGGGGTGGCCTCGTCCACCGGCCCGCTTCCGTCGTAGACCAGGAAAGTCTGCGGATAGAAGAATCGGGCCCCGCAATCGCGGGCCAGCTCGACCACGTGGCGCGTGCCTTCGAGCTGCACTTGCGCCGCCTCGTCCGCATGGTCCTCGCACCAGTTGACGTCGGAACACACGGCGCAGTGGATCACGATATCGGGGCGCCAGGCGCGCAGTGCCCTGGCCTGCTCTCGCTGGCGCACATCGAACGCTTGGCGGTCCAGGGCCGCAACCAAGGCTGTGGGCACATGCTCGGCCAGATGGCGGGCAAGGGCCCTGCCGAGCATTCCGCCCCCGCCCGTGATCAGGATGCGGGAGCCCTCCAGGGCGGAGAGTTCGTTGGATTCACGCAAATGGTTGTCCCTCGTTTGCAGGTCAAGACAAGAACAGATCGGCCGCCATCTCGGGTACGCAGCGCATGACCTCATTGGGCCGATAGGGCAGAGCCCCGACGAGCAGCCGGCCAGGAGCGGCCCAGAGAGTCCACCAGTGCCGCGCGAAATCGTGCATCGACACCGGCCCCCCGGAACCCACGTTGCGCACCCAGGGCCTGCCGGCCTCGATGTCACGGCGCTCGGCAGCATGCACGAACGCACGGGCGACCGTCTCCACGGGCACGTAGTCGCGCACCTGCTCCCCGGGAGTCATCGAGAAATCTTCGCCCTGCGACGCAGCCAGGCGCAACGCCGGCCAGAAGTTTCCGGCGTACTGGCCCTCCCCGAAGACCGAGAAGATCCGCAGATAGCACAGCTCCATCGCGTATTCGATCGCGTGCGCATGTGCGGCCTGGAAACCCGCGGCCTTGGACGCCGCGTAGCCGTAGGTGGGCGCAAGGGGGGCACTGGCGGGAATGAAGTCGAAGCCATCGGCACTGCGCCCGTACTCCGCGAAAGTCCCGGCCAAGACGGCCCTCTGCACGCCAGCGGCGCGCGCCGCATCGAGCAGCTGCAGCAACACGGTGACATTCCAATAGAAAAGTGTCTGCCGGTCGGCATGCTGCGGCGGCACGCCGGGCGAGGCCAGGTGCATCAGCACATCCACGCCGGCCAGGTCAGCGGGAGTCAGCCGGTCCATGGCGCGGCTCAGCCAGGCAAGGCGAGGATGCGCGGACACGGGCGCGTTGGCGGGATGCCTCAGGACGGTGACACGGTGGCCCGCATCCAGCAAGGATGCCAGCACATGCCGGCCAATGAAACCCGTGCCGCCCGTCAGGAACACGTGCCGCTCAGTGGTCATGCGGAGCCCCCCCCTGGCATCGCGAAGGGACTGTCGAAATCGCCCAGCCGGGGGTGCTCGCGGTCGCGCGCCGACAGCAGGGGCTGGGTGTCGGGCCAGGGAATGCCGGCAGAGTCCCAACGGATGCCGGCGTCATATTGTGGTGCGTGGGCGGAGGTGACGTGGTAGACGATGGTCGCCCCTTCGGTCAGCGCATAGCAACCGTGGGCACACCCGGCCGGTATATAGACCTGGTTGCCGCGCTCGGCATCGAGCTCAAAGGTGGCAAAACGGCCCTGGGTCGGCGACCCGGTGCGCAGATCGACCACCACGTCGAAGAGACGGCCATGGCTGCAGTGCACCAGCTTGGCATGGTGGTGCGGCGGCAACTGGAAATGCAGCCCGCGCAGCACCCCGCGCCGCGAGACGCTGTAGAAGCTCTCAGCCCAGTCGCATTCCAGCCCCCGGGCCAGGAATGCATCCCGGCTGAAGGTCTTCACAAACCGCCCACGCTCGTCGGGATGCGCTTCGGGCTGGATCAGGTAGCAGCCCGGCACGGGACTTTCTTCGAAACGCATGGTCGAATGCTAGAAGTTGATGCCGAAGTAGTTTTCGATGCGGTCGGCCACGAAGTCGATCATGGCTTCACTCAACCCCGGATAGATACCCAGCCAGAACGTGTTCTCCATGACCGTGTCCGTGTTGGCCAGGCTGCTGGCCACCCGGTAGGTTTGCCCGTGCATCGAGGGTTGCCGGGTCAGGTTGCCCGCGAACAGCAGCCGCGTTCCAATGCGGCTTTGCTCCAGGTACTCCAGCAGATCCACGCGGCGGGTACCCGCGGCTTCGCGCAACGTGAGCGGGAAGCCGAACCACGAAGGCTGAGAATCTTCCGTGGCCCGGGGAAGCACCAGGAATTCTTCACAGCCTTTCAGCCGTTCGGAGAGATGATCGAAGTTGCGCTGCCGCGCCGCGATGAAGCCGGGCAGCCGGTCCATCTGTGCAAGGGCGCATGCCGCCTGCATGTCGGTGATCTTGAGGTTGTAGCCCACATGCGAATACGTGTACTTGTGGTCATAGCCCGGCGGCAGATCGCCGAGCTGCCACCCATACCGTTTTCCGCAGGTATTGTCCTTGCCAGGACCGCAATAGCAGTCCCGCCCCCAATCGCGGAACGACGTGACGATGCGCGCGAGTTCATCGTCATTGGTGAAGACGGCGCCGCCCTCCCCCATCGTGATGTGATGGGCTGGGTAGAAGCTCAGGGTGCCGATGTCACCGAACGTGCCGACCAGCCGTCCGCCGTAGGTGGACCCCAGGGCGTCGCAGCAATCCTCGACCAGCCACAGCCCGTGCTTGCGGCACAGGGCCTGCACAACCTTCAGGTTGTACGGATTGCCCAGGGTGTGGGCCAGCATGATGGCCTTGGTGCGCGGAGAGATCGCCGCTTCGATGAGATCGACGTCGATGTTGTAGGTGCCGAGTTCGACATCCACGAACACCGGAACCGCCCCGTTCTGAATGATGGGATTGACGGTGGTGGGGAACCCGGCCGCCACACCGATCACTTCGTCACCCGGCCGGATGGCACGATCGCCCAGCGCCGGCGAGGTCAGCGCCGAAAAAGCGAGCAGGTTGGCAGAGGAACCGCTGTTCGTGGTGAGCGCATGGCGGACCCCGAGAAAATCCCGCAGGCGCGCTTCGAATGCATCGTTGAACCGTCCCGTGGTCAGCCAGCCGTCGAGAGACGCGGCCACCATGTTCTGCAACTCGGCTTCTCCGATGACCTTGCCGGACGGCGGAATCGCCGTGGCACCCGGGAGAAAGGGTTGGGGGCGATAGGCATGCGCCGCGTACTCACCGACGAGTGCGGCGATCTGCTCGCGAATGTGGTTCAACTTGTCCATAAAAAGATGTGTTCAGCGCCCGCTGGCGCAATAGGACGCGATCTGGCCCTCGGTCATCGAGCGCATGTTCTCGCCCCGGTGGTGGGCGGCATGCCAGCCCGCGATGCTGGAAATCGTCTGCGCCAGCGGCCAGCGCGGGTGCCACCCCAGCAGGCTTCTCGCCTTGCTGCTGTCCAGCCGGAGCATGCCCGTCTCGTGGGGGCCGCCCGCTTCGGTGGCGAAGCGGCAGTCCACCGGCTCTGGCCACGATGCGGCCAGTTGCCGGACGACGTCTCCCACGCTCTGCACATCCTGATCGGACGGGCCGAAATTCCAGGCCCCGGACAGTGCCACGCCCTGCTCCACCAGTCCCTGCGCCAACCGGAGATAGCCGGCCAAAGGTTCCAGCACATGCTGCCAGGGCCGCACGGCGGAAGGATTGCGCAGCTCCAGCGGCTGGCGGTGATGCGCGGCCCGCAGGAAATCCGGAATCAAGCGGTCGTTCGACCAGTCGCCTCCGCCGATCACATTGCCCGCGCGCGCGCTGGCCATGGCCACGCCATGCTCCGTGTGACGCCCTATCGGAAAGAAGGAATCGCGATAGCAGGCGGCCACCAACTCGGTGCAGGCCTTGCTGTTGCTGTAGGGATCGAACCCTCCCAGCGCGTCGTCCTCCCGATAGCCCCAGAGCCACTCGCGGTTCTCGTAGCACTTGTCGCTGGTCACCACCACCACGGCACGCACCGATGGCACATGCCGAACCGCCTCCAGCAGGTGCACGGTGCCCATGACGTTGGTCGCATAGGTGCCGACCGGATCGGCATAAGACTTTCGCACCAGGGGCTGGGCGGCCATGTGGATCACCACGTCCGGCGCCGCTGCCGCCAGCACGGCGGAGAGTTGCGCGGCATCGCGCACATCGCCGATGCGCGAATCCATTCCGTCCGCCGCCCGAGTCAAGGAGAACATGGCGGGCGTGGAATCCGGCTCCAGTGCATATCCGGTCACCTTGGCCCCCAGGCGCTGCAGCCAGAGCGACAACCAGGTTCCCTTGAAGCCGGTATGGCCCGTGAGGAACACCTTGCGCCCCGCCCAGAACCGTTCCGACGGCACCGCGCCTTCAGCGATCACCATGACTTCCAGGGAGCGGCGCCGCCCTGCCAGAGTTGCTCCAGATAGTTCTTGTCGCGCAGCGTATCCATGGGTTGCCAGAATCCCTCGTGCCGAAAGGCCCGCAACTCGCCCTGCCGGGCCAGCGCTTCGAGCGGCGCCGCCTCCCAGACCGTTTCATCCGATTCGATCAGATCGAACACCGCCGGAGACAGCACGAAAAAGCCGCCGTTCACCATGCCACCGCCGCCATCGGGCTTCTCGCGAAACGAAAGCACGCGGTCGTCTTCCATCTGCAGCGCTCCGAAGCGGCCGGGCTGGCGGGTGGAGGTGAGCGTGGCCTGCCGGCCGTGGCTCTTGTGGAACCGGACAAGCTCCGCGATGTCGATATCTCCCACGCCATCGCCATAGGTGAAGCAGAAGGCGTCGTCCTCGCTCACATAACGACGGACCCTGCGCAGGCGGCCACCCGTCTGGGTGACGTCGCCGGTATCGACCAGGGTCACGCGCCACGGCTCGGCGTAGCGTTCATGTACGTCCATGCGGTTGTTCGCCAGGTCGAAGGTGACGTCCGACATGTGCAGGAAGTAATTGGCGAAGTATTCCTTGATCACGTAGCCCTTGTAGCCGCAGCACACCACGAAGTCGTTGATGCCATGGTGCGAATACATCTTCATGATGTGCCAGAGGATCGGACGCCCCCCGATCTCTACCATGGGCTTGGGCTTTTGCTGCGTTTCCTCGCTGAGCCGCGAGCCCAATCCTCCCGCCAGGATGATGGCCTTCATGCCCCGTGCACCTTTGCGGGCTCCGCCGCCTGCGGCCCGCTGGCCTCCAGGGCCCGGGCATAGGCCTGCTGGAAATGCGCCACGCGGTCCTCGATCCCGGCGCCCACGATGGCCGGGCGGCGCGCCTGGTCCACCCCCGCCTGGACCTTCGCGCAGATACCCCCGTCCTCCGCGAACACCTTGTGCGTGAAGGCATGCCCGTCGGCATGGATGTGTTCCATCATCTTCGCGCCGGCCGGCCTGGCGCCGGTGAACTCGACCCCGACGGTCCGTGAGTGCACGGTGGTTTGCCGGGCCGCGGTGGGCTCGAAGGATTGCACGTGGAAGCTGTATCCCATGAACGAGGTGACGGTCAGGTTCGGAAAGATGTGGTGGTGGGTGTAGTGCTCGAAGCGCCACGGCCACTGGCCGATCTTGCTTTCCATGCGAGCGAACCGCGCCACCCAGTCCGCATCGGCCGCGTGCTCGAGGTGGCTGTGCAGGCGGTCTTCCAGAAAGAAACGCGGCGCCGCCTCGGCCCGATCCATGCCATCGATCTGCATGAAGGTGCGCGCATGGACGGCAGGCACGTGGTAGCCCTCCAGCGCGTTCTCGATCACGATCTTCCAGTTGGCCTCGACAGGCTCCCGGAATTCATCCAGCAGGCCCCGCATCCCCTGGCTCGCGCGCTCCAGAAACGCGTACTGCCCCCCCAGATAGTCGCGCAGCGACGGCCCGGTCTCCGACACACGGACGAACACGAACTGCCCGACCGCCTCGCAGGCGAACTCCTGCAGCCGGAAACGGGTCGGTTCGGCCACCACCTCGGGAAAGCACTGTTTCGACGGGATGCCGACGGGCACCCCCTCCCGGTCGTACACCCAGCCGTGGTAAGGGCACCGCGCAGGTCCCCGGTGCAGGCCCGATTCGCACAGTTGGGCATGGCGGTGCGAACAGACGTTCAGGAAGGCGCGGGGCCGGCCCTGGCTGTCGCACTGCACCAGCAGCGACACGTCGCCCACGCGCAGGCCCCGGTGCACCAGGCCCTCCAGTTCGAAGCGCATGCAGACGAAAACCCAGCAATCGCGGAACAACCCCTGCAGTTCTTGCGCGTGGTGCGCCGGGTCACGGTAGAAGTGGGGAGAAAGGACGCTCGTCGGCATAGATCAGTGTTCGGGTGGTGTGTTGCTGCCGGCGATGAGGACCGGGCACGCGGGAATCCGGTCGCACCGGCACCGCACCGTGCGGCCGCATTGCGCGCCATTGTCACGAACGGAACCCATGAAAACCTGCGCCATCACCTGCCCATTGCCTGCGCCATCACATTGGCCAGGCGCAGCTTCTGCGCGCTGTCCATGTGCGGAAAGAACGGCAGGCCCACGAGGGTATCGGCCAGTGCCTCCGCCCGAGGTGCCGGCAAGGCCGCGGACCGAGACATCAGCACTTCCATGCGGTGCATGAGGGGCTGGTACCAGCGCCGCGTGGCGATGTGTTGGCGAGCACAGAGCACTTCGAGACGTTCGCGCGAGCGGGCATCGGGCATGCGCGCGCACAGCAGCGTCGGGGCCATGATGCCGCCGGCCGGCCCGGCCGCCTGCCATGCGATCCGCCCCCCGGCAGCATGTGCCAGCGCGCCCTGCATTTCCCGGTGCAGCGCGCGCCGCTCCAGCGCCCCCTGGTCCCAGCGCTCAAGCGATGCCAGCGCCACGGCCGCATGCAGTTCGCTCATCTTGGCGTTCGTGCCCACCGCAGCCAGAGCGCCGATGGGCATGCGGCTGGCAGGATCCAGATTGATGCCGAAGTTGGACAGGCGCCGCACCTGCGCAGCGAGGCCCGGGCGCGTGGAGACCACGAAGCCGCCCTCACCGGCCGGCAGCGATTTGGTGGCATGGAGGCTGAACACGAGCGTCCCGGCGGCGTCTCCCAGCCGCTGGCTGCCGAAGCCTGCCGCCGCATCGACCACGACGGGCAGCCCGGTCTCCTGCTCGAACCGCTGCCACTGCGCCATGTCGTGGGGCATGCCGAGCGCGGCCACGGGCAGGACGGCATCGAGGGGCCCGGCCGCGAGCGCGGCCCGCGCGATGTCCGGGGTGAGCAGCCAGCTGTCAGCGTCCACGTCGCACAGCACGGGAACATGCCCCGCGCGCAACACGGCCGTCGCGGTGGCGGCGAAGGTGAAGGTGGGCACCAGCACGCGGGCACCCGCGCGCAGGCCCAGGGCCTGCAATACCAGTTCCAGGCCGAGCGTGGCGCTGCCCACGGTCGCGACCTGCTCCGCCGGCACGCAGAAGTGCGCGGCGAAGCGCTCTTCCAGTTCGCGCACCAGGGGGCCACCGTTGGAGTAGTAGCGCGCGGCATGCATGCGCTGCAGGTACGGTAGCAGCGCCTCGGGCGCCGGCACGTCCGGCACCAGCAAGGGAATGGGGTCAGGAGGCAGCGGGCCGGCCGTCGTCATGCAGAGGGCGCGGCGTGCGCGCGTTCCTGGCCGCCGGTGCCGGCCCCGAGGCGTTCGAACGCCGGGCCGGGGTCGGCGAACACGTCGAGGAAGCGGTCACGCCCCTCCAGATGGTTCAGCCACATGAGCCGGAAGGCTTTCTCGAGCTCGGCCGTCCGGCTGGCGTAGTCCATGAGCGGGCAGGCCGACAGGCGCTGGCGCGTCTCGCGCCGCAGGCGGACCAGGGTGCCGGGGTCGTCCAGGAACGCCAGCGCCCGTGCGACGTATCCGTCCTCGTCGGTGGCCACCCAGTCGGCATAGCCCACGCCCTGGAGCGTGCGCGCGGTGCTGGCGTCCACGCCCCGCTCCGCGTCCATCGCGACGATCGGCAACCCCATCCACAGCGCGTGCAGCGTGGTGGTCCCGCCCGAGATCGGCGCGGTGTCGAGTGCCAGATCCGCGATGTGCCCCAGTTCCATGAACTGGTTGAGCGGCTGCTGGTGGAGCACGAACACGCGGTCCAGCGGCATGCCGGCCGCCTCCACGCGGGACTGCATCGCCGCCTGCGCGGCATCCGCCGTGCGCTCCTTGACCATGATGATGAGGCGCGCATCGGCCCGCGCCTGCAGGATGCGCGCCCAGACGCCCAGCATCGCGTCCGTTACCTTGGCCGAGTTGTTCAGCGAAATCAGCGTGGGGTGGCCGTTGCGCAGCATCGGCGGCTCTTCGCACAGGGGCGCGTAGGTCGGCGGCGCGTAGCTCGCCATGCAGGCGAGGCGGAACAGGCGTTCGCTGTAGTGGGGCTCCTGCCCCGGCGGGGTCATGCCGATGTCGGTGAGCCGGTAGTCCATGGCCTTCATTCCCAGCGGCAGCATGAACCCGAGCCAGGTGACCTGCACGGGCGCTGCCCGGCGGGCGAACACCAGCAGCCGGTTGCCGGCGGTGTGGCCTGCCAGGTCCACCAGCACGTCGATGCCGTGGGACCGGATGAGCTGGTGGAGCGCGTCGTCGTTCAGCGCATGGATGTCGTGCCAGTGGGGCACGCAGGCCTGCAGGGTGTCGGTGATGGCGTCGCGGTGGCCGCCCGAGTACACGTGCACCTCGACCGCCTCGGGATCGTGGTGGCGCAGCACGGGCAGCATGAAGAACGCGATCGAATGCTCCCGGAAATCGGCGGTCACGTAGCCGATGCGCAGTTTGCGGCGCGGATCGCGGTCCAGCCTCGGGAATGGCGCGGCCTTGCGCGTGAGCGGATCGGCGAAGCGGCGCCCCCAGTCCTGGTAGGCGTGCAGCGTGCGTACCGGGTCGCGGTCGGCCTGGCTGTGCAGGAAGGCCCGCATCACCCACATGGCGGAATTGCCGCCGCGCTGGCACACCGAATCGATCAGGGCCAGCGCCTCCTCGCGCCGCCCCACGTTGAAGAGCGCGAGCGACAGCCCGTGCTGGGCGTCGGCCATCTGCGGCTGCAGCGTGAGGGCCGTCTCCAGCGCCGGAATGGCGTTGGCCCAGTTCTCCATCTTGAGGAAGGTGCGCCCTGTAAGGAGCCACGCGTCGGGCCGGCGCGGGTCCAGCGCCAGCGCGGTCGTGAAGTGCTTGAGCGCGCCCGGCAGGTTGTTGGCGGCCAGGCACTGCTCGCCGTTCACCAGCTCCAGCAGCAGCTGTGTCCCGCTGCCGAGTGCGACGCCCTGGTTGTCAGTTTCTGCCATGGATTGCTGCCGACATGTGCCACTTTCGTGCCGGCGCATGGCGCGGCGGTGCATGCTGAGGAAGGCGGCGGGCACGAGCAGCCTCACCGTTTGTTTCATTCTAGAGACATGGCGCCACCGGAAAGGCGATGAAAGCGCAGCTTTTGGGTGCTTTCTTGCCGGCCTCCCGCGGCGGGTGTTGCATTAAGGTCCGGATGTCGCATCGCCTGCAACCCGGACGCTGCGCCCGCGCTACAGAACGCGGTTTTCCGGCCGATAAATACCTCGATACATTTACATTAGGTTCGTTTCCCCCGCTCCCGCCAGCCGGGCACGCACACGCCGCACTTCACTCAAGCATGTTCGTCATCATTGGTTATATCGTCTGCCTGGGATGCATCTTCGGGGTGTTCATCGTGCACGGCGGGAACATCGGCGTGGTGCTGAGCGCCCTGCCCTTCGAACTCATCACCATCCTGGGGGGGGCCCTGGGCGCCTTCGTGGTGAACAACCAGCCCAAGGTGCTCAAGGCCACCATCGCGGCGCTGCCGATGGCGCTCAAGGGCTCCAAGTACACCAAGGCGCGCTACATGGAGCTGATGGCCATGCTCTATGAGATCCTGCAGAAGGCGCGCAAGGAAGGCCTGATGGCCATCGAAAAGGACGTGGAAGCGCCCCACGAGTCGGAAATCTTCAAGAAATATCCCACGGTGGGCAGCGACCACCACGTGATCGAGTTCACCACCGATTACCTGCGCATGATGGTCTCAGGCAACCTGAACGCCCACGAGATCGAGGCGCTGATGGACAGCGAGATCGAGACGCACCACCAGGAAGCGCATGCCCCCGTGGCGGCGCTGGCGCGGCTGGCGGGCGCCCTGCCCGCCTTCGGCATCGTGGCGGCCGTGCTCGGGGTGGTGAACACCATGGGCTCCGTGGGCCAGCCGCCCTCGGTGCTGGGCGGCATGATCGGCTCAGCGCTGGTGGGAACCTTCCTCGGGATCCTGCTGGCCTATGGCGTGGTGGAGCCGCTGGGCGGCCTGGTCGAGCAGAAGCTCGAGGACGCCGCCAAGGAACTGCAGTGCATCAAGACCACCCTGCTGGCCAGCATGCAGGGCTACAACCCCGCCACGGCCATCGAGTTCGGCCGCAAGGTGCTGTTCTCCACCGACCGGCCCAGCTTCGCCGAGCTGGAAGGGCACGTGAAGGGCAAGAAGTAACCCCCAGGAAAGACGCCGGAGGCCCACGCCATGGCAGACAAGAAGCTCCAGCCGATCATCATCAAGCGCGTCAAGAAGGGCGGCCATGCCGTGCACGGCGGCGCCTGGAAGATCGCGTACGCCGACTTCGTGACGGCCATGATGGCGTTCTTCCTGCTCATGTGGCTGCTCGGCTCGACGGCCAAGGGGGAGCTGCAGGGCATCGCCGCGTATTTCGCCTCGCCGCTGAAAGTGGCGATGCAGGGCGGTGACGGGGCCGGCAACAGCTCCAGCATCATTCCCGGCGGCGGCAACGACCTCTCCAAGGTGCACGGGCAGGTGCGGCGCTCCGAATCCGACACGGCCACCAGCCGCCGCGCCAACATCGAGGCGGCGCGCGCCGAGCAGGCCCGCGTCGACCAGATGCGCATCAAGTCGCTGCAGGCCAAGATCGACGCGCTGATCTCCGAAAACCCGCGCCTGAAGGAGTTCCGCTCCCAGATCCGGATCGACGTGACTACCGACGGGCTGCAGATCCAGATCGTGGACGACCAGAACCGCCCCATGTTCGACAGCGGCAGTGCGTTGGTAAAACCCTACATGCGCGACATCCTGCGTGAAATCGGCGCAGCCCTGGGCGGGGTGGAAAACCGCATCAGCCTCGCCGGCCACACCGACGCCGCACCCTACGGCAACGGCGACCGCGGCTACAGCAACTGGGAGCTTTCGGCCGACCGGGCCAATGCCTCCCGGCGCGAACTCGTGGCGGCGGGCATGCCGGACGCCAAGCTGGGCCGCGTGGTCGGCCTGGCGGCCAGCGATCTGCTGGAGCCCGCCACCCCCCGCGCGCCCGTGAACCGGCGCATCAGCATCACGGTCCTGACCAAGGAAGCCGAGGAACGGCTTCTCGGAAAACAGACGCCTTCCATCCCGGTAGCGGACCTGGCCGCGGAAAAGCGGGAAAATCCCGCATCCACGCAGCAGCCGTAACGTCTTGTCACCAAACCGGCTGCCCCTGACAATATCTCCTGCAATTTCCGACCGAAAGGGTCCCCGTGACCACTGCCCTTCGCTTTTTGATCGTTGACGACTTCTCCACCATGCGGCGCATCGTGCGCAATCTGCTCAAGGAAAGCGGGTTCACCGACGCCGACGAGGCCGAAGACGGCGTCGCGGCCCTGAACAAGCTGCGCAACAGCAAGTTCGATTTCGTGGTCACCGACATCAACATGCCCAACATGAACGGGTTCCAGCTGCTGGCCGAAATCAAGAAGGACGACAAGCTCAAGCACCTGCCCGTCCTCATGGTGACGGCCGAGGCCCGCAAGGAGGACATCGTCGCGGCGGCCCAGGGCGGAGCGGCCGGCTACATCGTCAAGCCCTTCACCAAGGCGACGCTGGAAGAAAAAGTCACGCTGATCCTCAAGAAAATGGGACTCTGACCATGGACACGCCGGACCACACCCCCCCGGAGTCCACGGACGTTCACAACAAGATCGGCGTCCTCACCCGCCAGCTGCACGATGCGCTGAGCGAGCTGGGGTACGCCGACCAGTTGCGCGGCACCGTGGGCGAACTGCCCGACGCCCAGAGCCGCCTGTCCTACATCGCCCGGCTCACGGGCGAGGCGGCCGAAAAGGTGCTCAGCCGTGTCGAGCAGGCCAAGGCCCAGCACGATTTCATCGCCGAGGAGACGCGCCGTGTGGTGGCGTCGCTCATCAAAGATCCCGTGGCCGCGGTGGCCAAGGGCGAGATCATGAACTTCCTGCACGACGTGGAACGCGTCACCAAGGAAGCCGACGTGCATCTCACCGAGATCATGATGGCCCAGGATTTCCACGACCTGACCGGGCAGGTGATCGCGCGGGTGGTGAACCTGGCCGGCACGATCGAGCAGCAACTGGTCCAGCTGCTCATCCAGACCGCTCCGCCCCAGGCCCAGCCGGTGGCGCCGGCCCCCGAACCCCGCCGCGAGCACCTCGCCGGCCCGGTGGTGGATCCGGAAAACACGCCCAACATCGTCTCCAACCAGTCCGAAGTCGACGACCTGCTCGCCAGCCTCGGATTCTGATCGCCCCTTTCCACCGTTTTCCATCCGCCCGCGGCATGACCGCGCGGCGCGGCGCCACGCGGCATCCGGCGGGGCCAGGCACGCCCCACCGGCCGCACGGGACACGCCCTCACCCATTCAGGGTGTTTTTTGCTCCGTGCCGCCGGATTCATTGAATAGTTTGCTATATATTTAGTAGCAAACACCGCGCAATGCCTGCGGGACGATCCCCAGCGGGCAGGCCGGAATAGACGCCTCCCGGGCCGTCTATTCGCGCTTTAGATTCCGGAGCCCCTCACGACAATTGGCATGACCCAGCCGTCATGCCAC
The DNA here is from genome assembly GCF_028069655.1 of Acidovorax sp. NCPPB 4044. Classification (NCBI taxonomy): domain Bacteria; kingdom Pseudomonadati; phylum Pseudomonadota; class Betaproteobacteria; order Burkholderiales; family Comamonadaceae; genus Acidovorax; species Acidovorax sp. NCPPB 4044. Next base: position 4,675 of record NZ_JAMCOS010000003.1, on the reverse strand, counting down.
CATGGACTCCTCCAGCCAAGACAAACAGCTACCCGCGACCGAGCGCAAGCTCCAGCAAGCGCGCGAGGAGGGCCAGGCCGCGCGGTCCCGCGATCTCTCCCACATCGCCATCCTCGGCATGGGTGCGGTCAGCACCTATGCGCTGGCGCCCACGCTCATCGAGCACCTGCAGCGCGCCATCGCCCACCACATGGCGTTCAATGCCGAGACGGTGCATGCCACGGGTTCCATGCTCCAGCGCCTGCAGGACATGACCATCGTCGGCGTGGCGGCCAGCGCCGCCTTCGCCCTGCTCACCGCCGTGGCCACGGTCGCGAGTGCCATCGGCTCGGGCGGCTGGCTGTTCACCTTCAAGCCGGTGATGCCCAATTTCAGCCGGCTCAACCCCATCTCCGGCTTCGCGAACCTGTTTTCCAAGCAGCAGATGGTCACGGTGCTCAAGATGGTGCTGATGACCTGCATCCTCGCGGCCGTGGCGTGGAACTTCATGAGCAGCAGCATCGAGAAGATGGCGATGCTCGTGCTGCAGCCCTCCCCGGTCTCGCTGCGCCAGGTGGGCGAATGGATCGCCGGCGGCGTCGGGCTGATGCTGCTGGTGGTGTTCATCGCGGCCGTCATCGACGTGCCGCTCCAGGCCTTCTTCTTCAAGTCGCGCCAGAAGATGTCGCACGAGGAAGTCAAGCAGGAGCACAAGCAGTCCGAGGGCAGCCCCGAGGTCAAGGGCCGCCAGCGCCAGCGCGCCCGCGAGATCGCCAACCGCGCCAGCCTCGCCAACGTGGCCAAGGCCGACTTCGTGGTGATGAACCCCACCCACTATGCCGTGGCGCTGCGCTACGACGAAGCGACGATGGGCGCGCCGCAGGTGGTGTCCAAGGGCACCGACCTGCTGGCCTTCAAGATCCGCGAGCTGGCCAACCAGAACTCCGTGCCGGTGCTGCAGTCGCCGATGCTGGCGCGCGCGCTCTACGCCAATGCCGAGCTGGAGCAGCCGATCCCCGCCCAGCTCTACGCGGCCGTGGCGCAGATCCTGGCCTATGTGTACCGCCTCAAGGCGGCGCTGCGCGGCGAGGGCCGCATGCCCGACGCCCAGCCCGACCCGTTCGTGCCGCCGGAGCTCGATCCGCTCACGAAGATCGCCCCGTCCGCCGCTTCCATCGCAGGTGACGCGCCATGAAGACCCCCACGATGAGCAACGTCCGCCAATGGGCGGGCACCAACGCCTCCATGCTGCAGGGCATGTCGGCCCCGATCCTGGTGGTCGCCATCCTGGCGCTCATGGTGCTGCCGATCCCGGCCTGGCTGCTAGACACCTTCTTCACGCTCAACATCGCCGTCGCGCTGATGGTGATGATGGTGGCGGCTTACATGATCCGGCCGCTGGACTTCGCGGCCTTCCCGTCCGTGCTGCTGCTCACCACGCTGATGCGGCTGTCGCTGAACGTGGCCTCCACGCGCGTCGTGCTGCTGGAAGGCCACACCGGCCCGGGCGCGGCCGGCGCGGTGATCGAGGCCTTCGGGCACTTCCTGATCGGCGGCAATTTCGCCGTCGGGCTGATCGTGTTCGCCATCCTGGTGGTGATCAACTTCGTGGTGGTGACCAAGGGCGCGGAGCGCATCGCCGAGGTGTCGGCACGGTTCACCCTGGACGCCATGCCCGGCAAGCAGATGGCGGTGGACGCCGACCTGAACGCCGGCCTGATCGACGAGAAGGAAGCCAAGCGCCGCCGCCTCGAAGTGCAGGAAGAAGCCAATTTCTTCGGGTCGATGGACGGCGCCTCGAAGTTCGTGCGCGGCGACGCCATCGCCGGCATCCTGATCCTGCTCATCAATATCGTGGGCGGCTTCGCCATCGGCATGCTGCAGCACGACCTCTCGGCCGGGCAGGCCGCCAACAGCTACATCCTGCTGGCGGTGGGCGATGCGCTGGTGGCGCAGATCCCCGGCCTGCTGATCTCGGTGGCCGCCGCCATGGTGGTCTCGCGCGTCGGCAAGGAAGAGGACATGGGCCGCCAGATCGTGCAGCAGCTCTTCATGTCGCCGCGCGTGCTCGGCGTGGCCGCCAGCATCCTGATCCTGCTGGGCCTGATTCCCGGCATGCCGCACGCGGTGTTCCTGATCCTGGGCGGAGGCATCGGCTATGCCGCCTGGCTGCTGCACCAGCGCGCCAACGCCCCCAAGCCGGTCGAGGCGCCGCCCGCGCCCGTCACGGACGGCGAGGCCACCTGGGACGACCTGCAGCCCGTGGACCTGCTCGGCCTGGAGCTGGGCTACCGCCTGATCTCCCTGGTGGACAAGAGCCGCCAGGGCGACCTGCTCACGCGCATCAAGGGCGTGCGCCGCAAGTTCGCCCAGGAGGTGGGTTTCCTGCCCCCGGCCGTGCACGTGCGCGACAACCTCGAACTCAAGCCGAGCGCCTATCGCATCACCCTGCGCGGCGTGGTCGTGGGCGACGGCGAGGCCTTCCCCGGCATGTTCCTGGCCATCAACCCCGGCGGCATCAGCACGCCGCTCATCGGTACGCCCACGACCGATCCGGCCTTCGGCCTGCCGGCGCACTGGATCGACGATCACCAGAAGGAAGCGGCACAAATGGCGGGTTTTACGGTCGTTGATTCCGAAACCGTCATGGCCACCCATTTGTCACACTTGATGCAAGTCCAGGCAGCCAAGCTCCTGAGCCGCACGGAAACGCAGCAGCTCGTGGAACATGTCAGCAAGCTGGCCCCCAAGCTCATCGAGGAAGTGGTTCCCAAAATGGTGTCGATCGCAACGTTCCAGAAGGTTCTCCAGCTGCTGCTGGAAGAGTCCGTCCACATCCGGGACATCCGCACCATCATCGAAACCCTCGCCGAGCATGCGGGCAGCGTCGCCGACCCGGTGGAGCTGGCGCGCCGCGTGCGCATCGCCCTCTCGCCGGCCATCGTGCAGCAGATCTACGGCCCCACCCGCGAGCTGAACGTGATCGCCATCGAGCCCGGCCTGGAGCGCCTGCTGGTGCAGGCCCTGGGCAACGCCGGCGGCCCCTCGCTCGACCCGGGCGTGGCCGACATCCTCACGCAGAAGGCGGCCGAAGTGGCCATGAAGCAGGAAGAGATGGGCATGCCCGCCTGCCTGCTGGTGCCCGACGCCATCCGCAACGCCGTCTCGCGCCTCGTGCGCCGGGTGGCCCCCCGCCTGCAGGTGCTCGCCCACAGCGAGATCCCTGAAACCCACACCATCCGCATTGGCCCGATCCTCAAAGGTGCAGCATGAACATCAAACGCTTTACCGCCCCCACCTCGCGTGAGGCCCTGGCCAAGGCGCGCATGGCCTTCGGAGACGGCACCCTCATCCTCTCGAACCGCCAGATCGCCGGCGGCGTCGAAGTGATGGCCACCGCGGAAGACACGCTCTCGTCGCTGGAGAACACGCCCGAGCCGCCCCAGGCCGGCTCCCGCCTGCAGGAGCGCGCCGCCGACATGGCCGCCAACCCCTCGCAGTCGAACCGCCCGGCACGCACCGCGCCCCGCGCCGAGGCCCCGCGCAACCCCGTGGCCCAGGACACCGAGCAGCTCGCGATGAGCACGCTCTCGTTCCAGGACTACGTGCGCGAGCGCATGCTGCGCCGCCGCCACGAGGCCCTGCACGGCTCGCCCGAGCCGATGCTGGAAGAGCAGCAGGCCACGCCCGAGCGCATGGCCGCGCCCCGCGCTCCCCAGCCGCGCACGCCCGAACGCGCCAGCCCGCCGCCCGCGGCCGCCAGCGCACCCGTGCAGCGCCACAACCCGCTGCGCGCCTCCATTCCCATGGGCCTGCCGCCCGAGCCCGTGCGCGAACGCCGCGTGCAGTCGCCGATCGTGCCGTCGCTGGCGCAGGAGTCGGGACAGCAGAACCTCATGAACGAGCTGCAGTCGATGAAGGACCTCATCGAGGACCGCTTCAACACGCTCGCCTGGCTCGGCCAGGCCCGGCAGAACCCGATCCAGTCCAACCTGATGCTCAAGCTCATCCGCGCGGGCTATTCGCCCTCGCTCGCCCGGGCCGTGCTGGAGCGCCTGCCCGAAGACCTGGGCGCGGCCGAGGCCGTGCGCTGGCTGATGGACGTGCTGGAGCGCAACTTGAAGACCGATGCGTACGCCCGCCCCCTGTACGAAGAAGGCGGCGTGTACGCGATGGTCGGCGCCACGGGCGTGGGCAAGACCACGACCACCGCCAAGCTGGCCGCGCTCTGCGCCCGCATCCACGGCCCTGCGAGCGTGGGGCTCATCACGCTCGACACCTACCGCGTCGGCGCCCACGAGCAACTGCGCACCTATGGCCGCATGCTCGGCGTGGTGGCCCACCTCGCGCACGACCGCGCCGCCCTGCAGGACCTGCTGGGCCTGCTGGCCGGCAAGAAGATGGTGCTCATCGACACCACGGGCGTGGCGCCGCGCGATCCGCGCAAGCGCGACATGCTCAACGTGCTCGACCTGCCCGGCGTGAACCGCCTGCTGGTGCTGAACGCCGGCTGCCACGGCGACACGCTGGACGACGTGCTCACGGGCTTCAAGACCGACGGCTCGCAACAGGCCATCCTCTCCAAGGTGGACGAAGCCGTGAAGCTCGGCCCCGCCGTCGATGCGCTGATCCGCCACCAGATGGTGCTGCGCGGCGTGACCAACGGCCAGCGCGTGCCCGAGGACTGGGAAGCCGC
>NZ_JAMCOS010000002.1 GCF_028069655.1 Acidovorax sp. NCPPB 4044 | reverse complement strand
CGATGCGCTCGCCCGCCAAGTCGGCCTTCGACCCCAAGGCGTCGGACCTGAACTTCTTCTTCTCGCACTCGCCCGAAATGGCCATGGAAAGGGGACTGGTCGATGCTTGACGCCAGCTTTCACCAGGGCGCGAGCCTGCTGGGCCTGATGCCCGAGTCGCAACTGCGCATGGTCGCCATCCTGGCGCAGCCGGATGCGGCCTACGGGCTCGAAACCCTGTTCCAGGTGTGCTCGGCGCTCCAGCGCATGGGCTACCCCGTGGCCGTGCTCGACGGCACCGCCCGCGAGACCGATGCGGCCCCCGGCCTGGCCCATCTGCTGGCCGCGCCTTCGTGGCAGCACGGCGCGCCGCTGGACACCGGCGGTGCCGCGGCCGCTTCGCTGGCCGTGCTGCCCGCCGCGTATGGCCTGCGCCGCCTGGCGCGCCAGAGCGTGGACGCCTTCGCCGCCCAGCAGACGCTGCAGCCCTTCTTCCGGGCCTATTCGGTGCTGGCGGTGTATGCGCCGGCCGAAACGCTCGCCCCGCTGGTGCGCGAGACCTCCGCCGTCCCGCTGCTGATCGCCGAGGGCGGCGACCATGCGGTGCAGAGCTACCGCCAGCTCAAGCACATGGCGATGCATGCCGGCGTTCCGTGCACGGTCGCCTCGGTGGTCCCCACGGACCGCCCGGCCAGCTTCGCCCGCGCGCACGCCGTGCTGGCGGCGCTGCAGCGCTGCGCCGAGCGGCACCTGGGCAGCGAATTGCACACCACCACCCTGCGGGCCAACCACCCGCAGGACCTGCAGCGGCTGGCCTTGCAACTGCTGGAAAACGCGGGCACCATTGGCGCCGCGCAGGTTCCTGCCGCCCCGCCTTTCATTGCGCCGCAGCACACCCCGCAATTTGCACGGAGCCATTGATCCGATGTACACCGCCAAAGGACAGCTCGACCGCGATGCGCTGATCCGGCAGCACGTGCCGCTGGTGCGCCGGATCGCGCACCACATGATCGCCAAGCTCCCGCCCAACGTGGAGCTGGACGACCTGATCCAGGTCGGCATGATGGGCCTCAACGAGGCACTCTCGCGCTACGAGGTGGCGCAGGGCGTGCAGTTCGAGACCTTTGCCTCGCAGCGCATCCGCGGCGCCATGCTCGACGAACTGCGCGAGGGCGACTGGATGTCGCGCAGTTCACGCAAGAGCCAGAAGGAAATCGAGCAGGCCGTGCTGCGGCTGGAGCAGAAGCTGGGCCGCAGCCCGCTCGAATCCGAGATCGCCGCCGAACTGGAGCTGAGCCTGCCCGAATACCAGTCGCTGCTGAGCAAGGTCCGCGGCACGCAGCTCGTCTACCTCGAAGACATGACGCGCGGCGACGACGACGAGGAAGGCTTTCTCGACCGGCACGTCGCCGACACCGCCGCAGACCCCATGGCCATGCTGCGCGACCAGCGGCTGCGCACCTCCCTCGTGGCCGCCATCAAGGCACTGCCCGAGCGCGAGCAGCAGATCATGGGCATGTACTACGAGCACGACATGAACCTCAAGGAGATCGCGGCTGTTCTCGGGGTGACCGAATCGCGCATCTGCCAGCTCCACAGCCAGTCCATCGCACGGCTGCGCGCCAAGATGCGCAGCCACTGAACGGAAGACGGCGCGCCGCTGGCGCAGAACGCCAGGGATAAATCACGAGACTTGCGGATTTGTTACGTACTTCCGCATACTGAGCCCGATCCGTGTCGTTCGCACACGATCGCGAAGACATCCATGGCCATCCTGCGGTCGATGGATGCGCTGGACGCCGCGGTGTTTCACCGCATGGCCGGGCTCGGCGGAAAAATTACGCCCCTCGAATCCGCTCTGGCCCCATGAAAAGCCATGGCCGAAGCCAGCGGACCGGCTTCGCAAGAAGTCGCTCGTTGGCGACCCCGGCCGCGGCCTCCGCTGCATCCAAGACTCGCAGCACCAGCATTGGCGCTATTGGAAAAAAGGACTTCGGCAGGGAGCGCCCCTTGAGAGGCCGCCCGTCCGGACCACTGTGCGGAAATCTCCATGGGCCGCGGGGCGATGCACCAACGGCCCCAGCGCGGTGGTTCCGCGAACCCTCTTTTCAGCTCTGCGACCGATAGATGCGCGCCGCGCTGCCGCGCATGCCCTGCCCTGCCGGGCTGCCGTTGCCATAGGTGGAGACGCCCTGGTCCGGCGGCAGCAGCGAGGCCACCTGGCGTTCGGTGAGCGCCGCCAGGCGGGCGAGTTGCTCGCGCTGCATGGCCAGCTGGCTGCGCACGGCGCGGATGCGGGCGGCCCACTCGGGCGCCAGTGCGGGCGCCGAAGCGGGGCGGCTTTCGAGGGCCCGGGAGAAATCCAGGGCCGCCTGGCGCAGCAGGGGAGCGCAGCGTTCCAGCGCGGGGGCATCGCCCTGCAGCAGCAAAGCGCCGACGTCGGCCAAGTGCGACTCGACGGCTGCCAAGGCCGCTTCGAGGGAGGCCGGAGGGGAAACAGGGGGGAGAGGATGCATGGGACGGTCCTGTGCCGACCGGCCCATGGAGGGCGCGCATGCCGCGTGCGGTGCGGACGGCGCCCGGAGAACGGTTCAGCGGGTCAGTGGCTCTTGGGGGAGTGGGCGATGATTTCCTGCGCGTTGGACAGCAACTTGTCGGCAATGGCGCCAGCGTCCACCGTGAAGGTGCCCTTCTCGATGGCGGCACGCACGGCCTTGACCTTGTTCGCGTCGAAATCCGCACCGCTGCGCGCAGCGGGGTCCAGCGCACGGGCGGCGCCGGAGAACGTCACGGGCGTGCCGCCGGCGGTGGCGACCGTGGTGGCGGTCTTGACGGCCTCTTCGGCAGCGGGCGCCGGAGCGGCAGCCTTGGGCGGCTGCTTGGCAGCCGCGCCGACCTGCTGCGTCAGCGCAGTCGGCAAATCCGGGTTTTGTCCTATCTTCATCGCACTCTCCCACCCCGTTCGATGTGGGGCACAGTAGCAATGTTTTCGGCCATCGGACGGAGGACTTTAGGACTTAATCGGCAACAGAAGGTCACAAACCGACTTCTACTGTTCCATCGTTGGACACAATTCCGGCAACAACCCGGCCATTCTCCATGCGGACACGCACAGTCTCGCCGATGGCGCCGGCCGTAACGGCCTGGCCGGCGGATGTTACCGAATAGCCCCGGCCCTGCGCGACGACGCGCACCGGCGCGCCGGCCCGGAAGAGCGTGGGGGCCTTGACCATGTGCTGGCGCAGTGCCTGCCCGGCCATGAGGTTGCGCGATGCCACCTGCCCGACCCAGCTTTCGGGGTTGGCCACGATGGCGGTGGTTTCGGCCGCCCAGTCGACCTCGGCCTGGGTGGCATCGGCCTCGGTCAGCACGGCGCCCGAGACCACGTTGCCGGTCAGCACCCAGGCGGGCCCGAAGGCCTTGACGGTGACCGGCAGGAACACGTTCCAGGCGGTGGCGCCTTCCACGCACCGCAGGCCCAGCCGGGTGCGGCCCCAGAGCCGGGAACCGGCGGGCAGGTAGGGCTCGACGCGCGCACAGGGCGCCAGGCGCAGCCGCGAATCAAGTTGGCCCACGCTCACTTCCATGCGCAGCGGCAGCGGGCCGCCGGCGGCCTGGCCGCGCTGCAGCGCATCGTCGAGCCAGCGCTGGGTGATGCCGCCCAGGTCGGCGGTGGCGTCCGCGCCGGGTGCGGCCTGCGCATGGGCCGCGGTGGCCGCGCACCACGCGAGCGCGGCAGCGCCCGCCATGCAGACCAGCCGTGCGGCGCGCGAAGCGGGACGGGACAAGGGCGTGGGGCAGATGCGGGACATGGGGCCTCCTGGCGGCGAAAACGGAAAGCGGAAAACAGGGGGAGGAACGGGCCGGACAGGCGGGCGGTCCGGAGGCGATTCCACGCCCTGCACTCTAGGGCGTGGGCGGCGCGGCGATGGACCGAACTGCGCGCCAATCCCCGCGTTCTTCGCGCTTTAGAAAAACGGGCCCATTTCCATAATCGGACCACGCCGAAAACCCGTGGGCATTGCGCTCCGGGCCGGCCCCGAACCCCGACCCTCCAAGGTGGCCCCGATGCTCGACAAGTTGACCGAACGGCTGGATTTCCACGGCAACGCGCTGCTGCTGCGTGCCGAGCGCCAGCGTGCGTTGGCCAGCAACATCGCGAATGCCGACACCCCGGGCTACGTGGCGCGCGACTTCAATTTCTCCGAAGCGCTGCGCGATGCCACCGGCCAGGGCTCGGGCGCCTCGCTCGGCACCGCGCAGCGCGCGATCCAGCGCCAGCAGAGCGCGAGCGATCCCCGCCACATCCCGCTGCCCGCTGCAGCGAGCGGCTCATCCACGGCCAGCACGCTGGGCTACACGGTGCAGACCCAGCCGAGCCTGGACAACAACACGGTCGATCTGGACCGCGAACGCGCCGCGTTCGCCGACAACGCCGTGCGCTACGAAGCCACGCTGCGCTTCATCAACGGCAACGCGCGCACGATGCTGAGCGCGATCCAGGGCCAGTAAGCGCCGCGCCCCCGCACCAGGAAAGCGAGTCTCCGCCATGTCCATGTTCTCTATCTTCGGCGTCTCGGGCAGCGCGATCAGCGCGCAGTCGCAGCGCCTCAACGTGGTGGCCAGCAACCTGGCCAACGTGGACGCCGTGGCCGGCCCCGACGGCCAGGCCTACAAGGCCCGCCAGGTCGTCTTCCAGACCACGCCCATGGGCGCGGACACCTCGGCCGGCGTGCGCGTGAGCGGGATCACCGAGAGCCAGACGCCCGGCAAGCGGGTGCACGACCCCAGCCACCCGCAGGCCGATGCGGAGGGCTACGTCACCCATTCGAACGTGAACGCGGTGGAGGAGATGGTCAACATGATCTCGGCCTCGCGCTCCTACCAGAACAACGTCGAAGTGATGAACACGACCAAGTCCCTGCTGCTCAAGACGCTGCAGATGGGCCAGTAAGCAACCTTCCGGAGAGACCGCACCATGATCCTCAACCCGATCGGCTCGACGGCCACCGTGAACACGGGCTCGAACTCCAATTCCTCGACCGACCCGGCCGCCGCGCAGGACCGGTTCCTTAAGCTGCTCGTCGCGCAGCTGAACAACCAGGATCCGATGAACCCGCTGGACAACGCCCAGATGACATCGCAGATGGCGCAGATCAACACGGTGACGGGCATCCAGCAGCTCAACCTGAGCATGCAGACCATGGCCGAGCAGTTCACGACCATGCAGACGCTGCAGGGCACGATGATGATCGGCCGCTCGGTGCTGACCGAAGGCGCCAAGATGACCTTCAAGGACGGAACGGGCACCGGCACGTTCGACCTCAAGACCGCCGCCACCGACGTCAAGGTGGAAGTCGTCACCCCCGGCGGCCAACTGGTCGATACGGTGGAGGTGGGCGCGAGCGAGTCGGGCCGCCACACCTTCTCGTGGGACGGCAGCAAGTACACGGGCACCCAGAGCGACCTGAAGTTCCGCGTGGTGGCGACCAACAAGGACGTCGCCGTGGAAGCCACCCCGCTCATGCAGGCCAGGGTGCTGGGCACCGGCTCCAACGCGGGCGCGCTCACCCTGAACCTGGACACGGGCACCACCGTGAACTACAGCAACATCCGCGCGGTGCTCTGACCGGCCGGCGCTCCACCCCTTCCCTACCCCTCCACCTTCCCCCTGTTTTCCCGAGGAGAACACCATGAGCTTCCAGCAAGGCCTGTCCGGCCTCAACGCCGCCAGCAAGAACCTGGACGTGATCGGCCACAACGTCGCCAACTCCGGCACCACGGGCTTCAAGGCCTCGCGCGCCGAATTCGCCGAGATGGTGGCCTCCGCCATCGGCTCCGCGGGCGGCAGCAATGCCGGCATCGGGGTGGAACTCTCCGCGGTCTCCCAGCAGTTCAACCAGGGCAACATCTCCGTCACCGGCAACAGCCTGGACGTGGCGATCAACGGCGACGGCTTCTTCACGCTGCAGCAGCCCGACGGTTCCCGCGCCTACACGCGCGCCGGCAACTTCAAGCTGGACAACACCGGCCGCGTGGTGACCAACAGCGGCGCGCAGGTGATGGGCTACGCGCTCGACCCGACCACCGGAACGCGCACCGCCAGCAACGCGACGCCGCTCACCTTCCCCACGTCCAAGCCGATCCCGGCCAAGCAGACCACGTCCATCACGGCCGAGTTCAACCTGGATGCCCGCGCTCCCGATGCCGCCGGCGACCCGACGGCCACGCCGCCCATCGCCGCCACGCCGCGCTCCACCTATGGCACGTCGATCAACGTGTACGACAGCCAGGGCGTGGCCAAGCCGGTGAGCCTGTACTTCCAGAAGAACGGCGCCAACACCTGGGACGTGTACGACCAGCTCGACGACCCCACCGCCACGCCGCCCGTGGTGGCCACGGCGATCGGGCAGATCACCTTCGACAACAACGGCAAGATCACCGGCCCCGCAGCCACCGCCCCGGAAACGGGCTTCCAGCTGCCGCTCACGATCACGCCCTCGCCGCCCAACCCGAACAACCTGACCAGCTACACGGTGAACGCGAAGCTCGACGGCGTGACGCAGTTCGGCAAGTCGTTCGCGGTGTCCAACCTCTCGCAGGACGGCTACACCGCCGGCGAACTGACGGGCATCAGCATCGAGAACAACGGCACGGTGATGACCCGCTACTCCAACGGCGTGACGCGCGCCGAGGGCCAGGTGGCGCTGGCCACCTTCCGCAATACGCAGGGGCTGGCCTCGGTCGGCAACAACAACTGGGTGGAAACCTTCGAGTCGGGCCAGCCCGTGCTGGGCACGCCCACCGAGGGCAAGTTCGGCGCGCTGCGCTCCGGCGCGCTGGAGGACTCCAACGTGGACCTCACGGCCGAGCTGGTGAACATGATGACCGCGCAGCGCGCCTACCAGGCCAACGCGCAGACCATCAAGACGCAGGACCAGGTGATGTCCACCCTGGTGAACCTGCGCTGACGCCACGCCCGCACTGACCCGCCCCTGATCCCACGACGCATTTCCTTCCACAGGCCGAGCGATGGACCACATCATCTACACCTCCATGACGGGCGCCAACGCCGCCGCCCAGCGGCAGGCGGTGCTGTCCAACAACCTCGCCAATGCGTCCACCAACGGCTTCCGCGCGGAAATGTCCACCTTCCGCTCGGTGCCGGTGCAGGGCGACGGCGCCAAGACCCGCGTGTTCGCGCTGGAGGCCACCTCGGGCCACGTGGAAACCCCCGGCCCCGTGCAGCGCACGGGCCGCAACCTGGATGCGATGGCCGTGGGCAACGCATGGTTCGCTGTGCAGGGACTGGACGGCACCGAGTCGTACACGCGCAACGGCAGCTTCGAGGTCACGGCCGAGGGGCAGCTGCGCACCTCCAACGGCCTCACGGTGCTATCGGACGGCGGCGGCCCCATCGACGTGCCGCCGGGCGCCGACGTCTCGCTGGGCTCGGACGGCACCATCACCGCGCGCGTCGCGGGCCAGCAGGCCACGCCCATCGGGCGCCTGAAGCTCGCCACGCCCACGCTCGAAGACCCGCTCAAGCGCGGCGACGACGGGCTGTTCCGGCCCGCCTCCGGCGAGCCCATGCCCAATGACCCGAACGGCCGGCTGCTGTCGGGCGCGCTGGAGGGCTCCAACGTGAACGCCGTCGAAAGCATGGTCGGGATGATCTCCGCCTCCCGGCAGTTCGAGGCCCAGCTGCGCCTCTTGCAGACGGCCGAGAACAACGACAAGTCGGCCAGCCAGCTGCTCAACCTCAACGGCTGACGCGCCCCCCGACGCCGCCTCCGCCCGAACGCCCGCACCTTCCGAGGAACCGCCATGATCAATTCGCTCTGGATCGCCAAGACCGGCATGTCCGCCCAGCAGACGCAGCTGGACGTGATCTCCCACAACCTCGCCAACGTCTCGACAACCGGCTACAAGCGCAACAACGCGGTGTTCGAGGACCTGATCTACCAGAACCTGCGCCAGGTGGGCGCGCAGACCACCGAGCAGAACCAGCTGCCCACCGGCCTGCACCTGGGCCTGGGCGTGCGCACGGTGGCCACCAGCCGCAACTTCACGCAGGGCAGCCTGCAGCAGTCCAACAACAACCTGGACGTGGCGATCAACGGCAACGGCTTCTTCGAAGTGACGATGCCCGACGGCACCACCGGCTACACGCGCGACGGCTCCTTCCAGCTCGACTCGCAGGGCCGCCTGGTCACTTCCAGCGGCCTGCCCGTGGCCAACGGCATCACCGTGCCCGCCAACGCGACCAGCATCAGCATCAGCACCGACGGCATCGTCTCGGCCACGGTGCCGGGCACGACGGCGCCGCAGCAGATCGGCACGCTGGGCATGGCGAGCTTCGTCAACTCGGCCGGCCTGGAGCCGGTGGGGCAGAACATGTTCAAGGAATCGGCCGCCTCTGGCCAGCCGCAGCAGGGCACGCCCGGCACGAACGGCCTGGGGATCATGCGCCAGGGTTTCCTCGAAACCTCCAACGTGAACGTCGTGGAAGAGCTGGTCTCGATGATCCAGACCCAGCGCGCCTACGAAATGAATTCCAAGGCCATCCAGACATCCGACCAGATGCTGGCCAAGCTCGCGCAGCTGTGATGCGCGCCCTCTCCCTTCCTCCAGGAACACCGACCATGCCGCACACCGCCGCCTTCACCGCCTCCGCGCGCCTTGCCGCCCTCACCGCCCTGCTGGCCGCCACGGGCTGCGCCTCGATCAACCCGCCGCCGCCCATCGACATGCCGCCCACGCTGCCGCCCGTGGCCGTGCAGACCGCGCCGCGCGCCACGGGCCCGGCCACGGGCAGCCTCTTCCATGCGGCCAGCTACCGGCCGGCCTTCGAGGACCGCCGCGCGCGCCTGGTGGGCGACATCGTCACCATCCAGATCGTGGAGACGATCTCCGCCTCGCAGAAGTCCAGCTCCAAGGTGGACCGCACGGCCGCCAACACGGCCGGCATCACCGCCTTCCCGTTCGTGGGCACGGCCGACACCAGCAAGCTCCGGCTGGGCGGCAACAGCACCAACAACTTCGAGGGCAAGGGCGACCTGCAGAGCAGCAACACCTTCACCGGCACCATCACCACCACGGTCATCGAAGTGCTGCCCAACGGCCACCTCGTGATCGCGGGCGAAAAGCAGATCGGTGTGGCCGAAAACGTGGACGTGCTGCGCTTCTCGGGCACCGTGGACCCGCGCTCGCTGCAGCCGAACAGCGTGGTCAGCTCCACCCTGGTGGCCAACGCCCGCGTGCAGTCGCGCGGCCGCGGATCGCCCGCCGAAGCCCAGGCCATGGGCTGGCTGGCGCGCGCCTTCAACTCGGTCGCGCCGTTCTGACGGCCCGCCGGCGCAATGCCGGCTTTTCCGCGCCAGGCCCGTACCGCGTCCAGCGGCACGGGTTTTGCTATTGTTTATATAGCAAACTATTCAATGAATACGGCGGCATGAAGCCAAAAAACCTCCCAGGCACTGGGGAGCCGCTGTTTTGCGTCGGCACCCGGCCCTAGGGCGCCGCGCCGCGCCGCCGCCCGACCCAGTGGCCTGCATAGCCGCCAACCAGCAGGCCCGCCGGGAAAAAGATCGCTCGGGCCCATACGATGCCAAAGGCAAGGACATGCGCCAGGGGCCCGACGGATACAGCGCAGCCCTCCAGACGCCCCCCCCTGTTCCCCCAAAAGAGCCGTGATCCGGCGCCTTTTCGGTCCATTCCCCCGGGGCCTCCGATTCCACAATCGGTGCCATGACGCTCCTCTCCCCCTCCTTCTTCGCACGCGCGCACCGGGCCGCCCTGCGGCACGGGCTCGCGCAAGGCCTGGCCGCGCTTGCCCTGCTCGTGGCGGCGATGGCACCCGCGCACGCGCTGCGCATCAAGGAGGTGGCGGCGGTGCAGGGCGTGCGCAGCAACCAGCTCACGGGCTACGGGCTCGTCGTGGGGCTGGACGGTACGGGCGACCAGACCACGCAGATGCCCATCACCACGCAGGCGCTCACCAATTACCTGCAGCAGATGGGCATCAGCCTGCCGCCCGGCACGGCGGCGCCGCAGCTCAAGAACGTGGCCACGGTGATCGTGACGGCGCAACTGCCGGCCTTCGCCCAGCCCGGCCAGCAGATCGACGTGAGCGTGTCCTCGATGGGCAACGCCAAGTCGCTCAAGGGCGGCACGCTGATCGCCACGCCGCTGCGCGGCGCCGACGGCGAGATCTATGCGCTGGCGCAGGGCAACCTCGTCGTGGGCGGCGCGGGGGCTTCCGCCGGCGGCAGCAAGGTGCAGATCAACCACCTGAGCGCGGGCCGCATCCCTGAAGGGGCGCAGGTGGAGCGTGCGGTGCCCACGCCGCTGCACGACGGCGACACGATCAACCTGGGCCTCAACGCCTCCGATTTCCAGACCGCGCGCAAGGTGGCGCAGGCCATCAACGGCAAGCTGGGCAAGGGCATGAACATCGCCACCGCGCTCGACGGCCGCACGGTGCAGGTGCGCGCCCCGCAGAGCCCGGGCGAGCGCGTGAATTTCATCGCGGACCTGGAAGAGCTGACGGTGGCCGACGCCACGCCGGCCGCCAAGGTGGTGATCAACGCGCGCACCGGCTCCATCGTGCTGAACCAGGCCGTGACCCTCGGGCCCTGCGCCATCGCGCACGGCAACCTGTCGATCACGATCAGTTCCACGCCCGTCATCAGCCAGCCCAATCCGCTGTCGCAGGGCCAGACGGTGGTTGCGCAGAAGAGCGACATCGCCATCAAGCAGGACCCGGGCAACATCATCCAGATGCCGCCCTCGCCGCAGCTCGCCGACGTGGTGCGCGCGCTCAACACGCTGGGCGCCACGCCGCAGGACCTGCTGGCCATCCTGCAGGCCATCAAGGCCGCGGGCGCCCTGAACGCCGAGCTGGAGGTCATCTGATGACGCCTCCGGCCCCCGCAACCGCCTGACTGCCGGGAGAAGAACGCCATGGCCCTCAGCCTGCCCTCCTCCGCGTCGCCCTCGGCCACGAATGCGCTGGCGGTGGACGCGCGCTCGCTCAACGCGCTCAAGTACGAGGCCGGCCAGAACAATCCGCAGGCCGCCAAGGAGGCGGCCAAGCAGTTCGAGTCGCTGTTCATGCGCGAGATGATCAAGAGCATGCGCGAGGCAACGATGAAGTCCGGCCTGATGGAAGGCGGACAGGCGGACCTGGGCACGGACATGCTGGACCAGCAGCTCTCGGTGCAGATGTCGGGCCTGCCCGGCGGGCTCTCGGAGGCCATCCAGCGCCAGCTCACGAAGCAGATCGGCGGCGGCCAGGAAGCCGCGCCGGCGTTCTCGCCTCCCTCCACGCTGAGCCTGCCGTCGCAGTCGCCCGCACGCGCCGCCGCGGCCGCCAACGCCTATGCGCCTGCGCCCAAGGGCCGCGACAGCTTCGTGCAGCACCACCGCGACGCGGCCGAGCGCGTGTCGCAGGACAGCGGCATTCCCGCGAGCTTCATGCTCGGCCAGGCCGGCCACGAGACCGGCTGGGGCAAGAGCGAGATCCGTTCCAGGGACGGCAGCAACTCGTTCAACCTGTTCGGCATCAAGGCCGGTAAGGGCTGGACCGGCAAGGTGGCCGAGATCACCACCACCGAATACATCAACGGCACCCCGCGCAAGGTGACCGCGAAATTCCGCGCCTACGATTCGTACGAGGATTCGTTCAAGGACTACGCGCGCCTCATCAACGACAACCCGCGCTACGAGAAGGCCCGCGAGAAGACGCATTCGGCCGTGGCCTATGCGGCCGAGCTGCAGAAGGCCGGCTACGCCACCGACCCCGAATACGCGAACAAGCTGAGCCGGGCCATCCACAGCACGCTGCGCGTGGGCCCGTCGGCCTGAGGATGGGTGAACGCACATGAGCCTGCTCAACGTCGGCGCCCGCGCCCTCCTCGCCAACCAGACGGCCCTGCAGACGGCCGGGCACAACATCGCCAACGTCAACACGGCGGGCTATTCGCGCCAGACGCTGTCGCTGCAGACGGTGCAGGGCCAGTTCACGGGCGGCGGCTACATCGGCCAGGGCGTGGACGTGCAGACCATCCTGCGCAACCACAACGAACTGCTCACGCGCCAGGCGGCCGCGGCCAACTCCTCGCAGACGGCCGACAAGACGCGGGCCGAGCGCCTGTCGCAGATGCAGGACGTGTTCAGCGGCGGCACCAGCGGGCTGGGCGCGTCGATCACCGACATGCTCAACTCGCTCAAGGACGTGGTCGCCGCGCCGACCGACATCACGGCGCGCACGGTGACCATCACCCGCATGGACGAGACCGCCGCGCGCATGCGCTCGGCCGCCGACCGCATCGACGAGATCCAGTACACCGTCAAGGAACAGCTCAAGAGCGACGTGAACGCGATCAACAGCCTGGCCAAGCAGATGGCGGCCGTGAACGAGCAGATCGCGCGCGTGAAGGGCAACGGCCAGACGCCCAACGACCTGCTGGACCAGCGCGACCAGATCATCCGGGAGATCAACCAGTACGTGCAGACCACGCAGGTGGCGGCCGACGACGGCACGGTGGGCCTTTTCGTGGCGGGCAGCCAGCCGCTGGTGCTGGGCACCACGGCCACGCCGCTGGCCGTGGAGGAGTCGAGCCTGTTCCCCGGCAGCGGGCAGCTCAAGCTGTATTTCAGCCCGCCGGGCGCCAAGCCCATCGAGCTGGACGACTCCATGCTCGCGGGCGGCGAGCTGTCGGGCCTGCTGCGCTTCCACAACACCGACGTGGCCGAAGGGCGCAACCTGCTGGGCCGCATGGCGCAGTCGATCGGCATGACGATGAACGCGCAGCACAAGCTGGGCGTGACGCTCGACGGCCAGCCCGGCAAGGACCTGTTCTCGGTCGCCAGCACCATGCCGGGCTACACGAGCGGCACGGCCGCGGGCAACGTCGCCTTCACCGATGCGACGAAGTTCGCCGCCTCCGACTACGAGGTGCGGTTCACCACGCCGCCCGCGGGCCAGGTGGTGCGCCTGTCGGACGGCAAGGCCACGGGCTTCACCGACCTCGCGAACCTCGCGGGCCAGCAGATCGACGGGCTCAACTTCAACCTCACCGCCGCAGGCGCTGCCGGCGAGCGCATGCTGTTCAAGCCCTTCAGCAGCGCGGCTTCCAACATCGAGGCGCGCGTGCTCTCGCCGCGCGACCTCGCCGCCGCCAGCCCGGTCAACGCCTCCATGGGCACGACCAACAACGGCTCGCTGCAGCTGACGTCGGTGCAGGCCACGTCCACCGGTTTCACGGCGCCGCCCACCCCGGGCGGTGTGACGCTCACTTTCGCCGCCGGTCCTCCGGCCACCTACGGCGTGACGGGCTCGACCACGCCGGCCTCGGGCACCACCGGGCTGGCCTACACGGCCGGCCAGCCCATCACCATCGACGGCTGGGAGATCACCCTCAAGGGCACCCCCGGCACGGGCGACACCGTGAAGGTGGGCAATGCGCTGGACCCGCAATACGGCGACGCCTACAAGCGCAATGCGGGCAATGCCTCGGCGCTCGACGCGCTGGGCGACGTGAAGATGTTCGACGAAGCGACCATGAGCGACGGCTACGCCGGCCTCATGGCGCAGATCGGTACGCGCACGCAGAACGCCAAGTACGCTGCGGACGTGTCGGCCACCATCGCCTCCAACCTCGAACGCGACCGCACCGCGGTCTCGGGCGTGAACCTGGACGAAGAAGCGGCCAAGCTGATCCAGTACCAGCAGGCCTACCAGGCTTCGGCCAAGGTCCTGCAGATCGCGCAGAGCATCTTCGACAGCCTGCTGCAGACGATGGGCCGCTGATGCCGACGCCGATCCCGCCACCGCCCGCTGAAACGAACCCGGCCCTCCGGAGAACGCCATGAGCACCTTCTACCGCACCGCCACCGCCAACCAGTACGACAACGCGCTGCGCAACCTGTCGCAGCGCCAGACGGCGCTGTCCAACCTGCAGGAAAACCTCACCTCCGGCAAGCGCGTGGTGCGCGCGAGCGACGACCCCGTGGCCGCCGCGCAGGCCGAGCGCGCCATGACGCGCCTCTCGCGCGTGCAGAGCGAGCAGCGCGCGCTGGAGAACGCGCGCAACACCGTCACCCAGGCCGAGTCCACGCTCGGGCAGGCCGTGGACATCGTGCAGGAGCTGCGCCAGCTCATCGTGAACGCGGGCAACGGCTCGCTCAAATCCGAAGACCGCAAGACCATGATGAACCAGGTCCAGGGCCTGCGCGAGCAGCTCTCCGACCTGGTCAACCGCAAGGACACCAACGGCCTGCCGCTGCTGGGCGCGCTGGGCAGCGCGCTCGAACCCTTCCTGGGCCCGCAGTCCGGCAGCCCCGACTACACCTTCTCGGGCCAGGCCGGGCTGGCCTCGGGCTCGGGCACGTCGCTGCCGACGTCGGTCGACGGCGAGTCGGCCTTCATGTTCCAGCCCAAGCGCGACGGGGTCTACACCGCATCGGTGAGCGCCATCCCCTCGGGCCGGCTGCTCGTGACCGACGGCGTGAAGCCGGTGGACACCAGCCTGGTCACCGGCGACAACTACCAGCTGGTCTTCAGCGGCGTGGGCCCCGGCGCCACGGCCGGCACCACCACGGCCACCTACACGATCACCAACACCACCACGGGCGTCTCGTCCGCGCCCGTCACGGTGCCCGACTTCCCCTCCGACAAGGCCGTCTCCATCGCGGTCACCGGCATCCCGGGCGTGAGCTTCAACATCACGGGCACGCCCACCAAGCAGTCCGACGGCACCTACAACTTCTCGCCCGCCAACGGCGACACCGTCTCGCTCAAGCCGAGCGCGAGCATCTTCAGCTCCATCGACCAGGCGATCCGCGACATCGGCGGCGCCACCAACAGCAACGCGGCCACGCAGGCCGTGGGCCAGGCGCTCAACAACATCGACATCGGGCTGGAACGCATCCACAACATGCGCGGCTATGCGGGCGAACTGCTCAACCGCGCCGACCGCATCACGGGCGACCAGGACAAGCGCGAAGTGCAGCTGGAGGCCGACCGCTCGCGCGCGGAGGATCTCGATATGATCAAGGGCATCTCCGACTTCCAGAACAACCAGACCGGCTACCAGGCGGCCCTGCAGTCGTACGCGCAAGTGCAGAAGCTGTCGCTGTTCAATTACATCGGCTAGGCGGAAAGAGACAACCGGGGCGCAGGCCCCCTCCGCCGGGCCCCCGCACCGCCCACCCATGGTCCAATCCGTTCTCGGCAGCCTGATCCTCGGATACCGCCCTCTCTGGAACCAGGCCCGCCGCCTTGCAGCCGTCCAGCTGCATGTGCACACCGCCGGCGAAGCGCTCGTCGATGCGCCCCACCTGCTGCGCACGCTGCAGGAACTCTGGAGCGCCGGCTCTCCCCCCCTGCTGCTGTCGCCCCAGAGCCCGCAACTGCTGGCCGACCTGCTCGCCCAGGCCCCGCGCGGCACCCCCTGGATCAGCGTGCCCGACGCCTGGCTGGGCGATACCGACCTGTTCGCCCGCGTGCGCGCCGCCCACCAGCGCGGCCTGAAGCTCGTGTGGCGCGGCCCGCTCGACCGGCTGCCCCCGGCCGAGGTGGCCGCCTGTTTCGACAACAGCCTGCTCACCCTCTCCGCCACCGATGCCGCCGCGGCCCTGCGCGCGGCCGGCGGCCCGATCCGCGGCGCACCGGCCGCGCCCAGCCCCGTCATCGCGGGCCAGATCTACGAAAGCGTGGCCAGCCGCCCGCTCATGGAACACTGCCTGGACCGGCACCACGCGCTCGCCATCGCCGGCTGGCCCGCCGAAGACGTGCTCTACAGCCTGCGGCACCAGCCCCCGCAGCCCGCGCACGAGACCGTGCTCAAGCTCATGCGCGCCATCGACGCGGAGCAATCGCTCGAAGCCTTCGAGCAGATCCTCGGCGAAGACCCGCTGCTCGCCTACCGGTTCATGGTCTACACCAACTCGGCGGCGCTCGGCCTGCGCACGGGCGTCGACTCGCTGCGCCGCGGCCTCGTCATGATGGGCTACGGCTCGCTGCAGCGCTGGCTGGGCGACCAGCTGCCGCACGCCAGCACCGACCCCAACCTCCAGCCCATCCGCGAGTCCATGGTGATCCGCGCGCACCTCACCGAACGCCTGCTCGACGCCGGGGTGGAGAACGACCTGCGCCGCGAGGTCTACCTCTGCGGCCTGCTCTCGCAACTGGGCGAGTTGCTGTCGGAGCCGCTGGGCACCGTCCTGCGCCGGCTGCCCCTGTCCGAGCGCATCTACGACGCGGCCGTGCTGCGCACCGGCCCCTACGCCTCCAGCCTGGAGATGGCCTGCGCGCTCGAATCCGAGGATGCCAACGCCGTCCGCCAACTCTGCGAAGCGCATGCAATGGACCTGGAGGAGGTCAACCGGGCGTTGCTGCGGGTGATTTCGGATCTGGTGGCGGAGCGGCCAAGGGGGCAGTGACAGCATCCCTGGAACCACCCTTCAGAGGCGCGGCTTCGCTTGACGGCACACGAATTCTCGCGGTGGATCGACGGCGCGCACAGCCCGTGAAAGATGGATGCATCTGCATCTCTTTTTTCCAAATCATGGAAAACCCACGGATTTCACGCGGATCGGCGGCAACGCCCCCCTCCGTGTCCTTCACTGCAAGCGACGGCACTTCCTCTTCGCAGGCTCACCGCTCCCGACCATGTCCGTCGCATGATGAGAGGTTGAACGCGCTGCGAAGGCATGCAACCGATGACCGAATGCACCCGGCTGCTTTGCCCAGACGCTCGCCCGTTATCCATGGGATCTGTGCATCGCAGCCTCGGACCTATGAACCCTCCTATGCGCCAAGCGCGTCCGGCTGGGCAGCGAAGCGTTCTGCGGCATTCGACCAGGACAGGGCACTGTCGCAACTCCATCCGGGTCACCCCGGGGCCTGCGTAATCTACAGCCTGCTGTGGATGAACGACATCGCCAGGGTGCCGGGCACCGCCGAGTCCAGGATAGCTCGGCTGGAAGGCTCGACACCGGAGATCCTCTCGCTGAATCAGCAATACGTGGACCGGGTGGCGTACAGCAACCAGGACCCGGACAATCAGGAAGACCCGTTGCTGCAGACGGCGCGGGCCCATGGCATCGAGCCTGTGGGCAACACCATGGCGGTCGATATCCTCTCGGATGAAGAAGCGGCCATGGCGGAAATCTCAAACATACTCAACCGGCCCGGCAGTTCGCATCTGCTGTGGCTGGGAAACCTGGGTTCCGACGGCTCCGACGCCGGCAATCATGTGATTGCCGCGCATGAGGCAGATGGCCGCTGCATATTGTTCGATCCGAACCTGGGTGAATTCCAACTGCGGCCGTCCGAAGTGTCGATGATCCTCCGCGAGGTCGTCGCCCGGAATTCAAGTCAATTCGCGATACCCGAGATATTCATCATGCCGATGCGGCCTTGAGAACTGCTCAAAGACCTTGGGCAGCGCGCCGGAATACCCGCCAGAACCCCGGATCCTGCGTGGTCGCGAAGTTGATGCGCATGAGGGTGCAGGGCCGGCGCGTGGCGTGGAAGAGCGCGCCGGGGGCGATGAGGTAGCCCTCGTCGAGCATGCGCTGCGCGAGCATGTCGGTGTCCACGCCGGTTTCCACCCAGCCGAACATGCCGGCGGGCTCGGCGGCGAAGCGCTGGCCGGCTTCCAGGGCGATCTGCACGCTGCGCGCGCGGGCCTGAGCCAGGCGCAGGCGCATGCGCTCGGCGTGGCGGCGCAGCTGGCCCTGCTCGATGCACAGCGCCAGCGCCTTTTCCAGGATGGACGGGGTGGTGAGGGTGGAGAGCAGCTTGGTGTCCAGCAGGCGCTCGACGAGGTCGGGCGGGGCGGCGAGGTAGCCCACGCGCCAGTTGGGCGCGAGGATCTTGGCGAACCCGTTCACATAGAGGGTGCGGCGCAGGCCATCGAGCGCGGACAGGCGCGTGGCGTGCTCGGGCGCGATGTGGCCGTAGGTGTCGTCCTCGACGATGTGGAAGCCGTGCCGGTTGGCGAGCTGCAGGATCTGGTGCGCATGGCCCGGCGAGAGGCTGTAGCCCGTGGGGTTGTGCAGCACGCTCACGCTCACGAAGAGCTTGGGGGCGTGGGCCTCGCAGTAGCGGGCCATCACGTCCAGGTCGGGGCCCAGGGGGCCGCGCGGCACGGGCAGCACGCGCATGCCCAGCGCATCGAGCCGCGCGAACTCCACCGACCAGCCGGGCTCTTCCACCATCACCGGGTCGCCGGCCTTGAGCAGGGTGCGGCTCACGATGTCGAGCGCGTGCGTGGCGCCAACGGTGGTGATGATCTGCCCGGGCTGCGCAGGCACGTTCAGGTCGGCCAGGCGCCGCGCGAGCGCATCGCGCAGCCCGGCGTCGCCGCGCGGCTCGCCATAGACGAGCGATCCGTCCTGCAGCGCGCGGCCCGCGGTCACGCGGCGCACGGCGGCGGGCATGAAGCGCGCATCTTCCAGCCAGGCCGGCGGGAACACGCCCGCGCCGGGCTGGGGCTTGGACGACGCCTGGTGGAACATGCCGCGGATGAGCGTGGTGGCGTTGATGTGCGAGCCCGACATGGGCAGGACGGCGGCGCCCAGGGGCGACGTCGCCCCCGAAGCATTTGCTACATCTTTTATAGCAATCTTTTCAATGGATCCGGCGGCATGGGGCAGTTTTTGTACTGAATCGCGCACGAAGAACCCGCGCTGGCGGCGGGCTTCCACGAGGCCCTGGGCCAGCAGCTGGTCGTAGGCGGCCACCACGGTGTAGGGGCTCACGCCCTGCTGGCGCGCGCACTCGCGCACCGAGGGCAGGCGCGCGCCGACGGGCAACAGTCGGCTGCGGATGCGTTCCGCGAACCGCTCGGCGAGCTGTTCGGTCAGGGTGCGTTCGGGGGTGCGGGTGAGCATGGGCGGCTTTCGGAGGGACGGGGCAAGGCGGGACCACAGGACGGACGGGCACTGTGCTGATCTGCGCACCGGCACAGTTCGTTGCTCTTGTCCCACTGTCTGTACCGGAACTGTAGCGGAATCATCCCTACAGTGGACGCACGGAAAACCCCGTCCCTCCTCTCCCAACCACCCTGCCCCATGCCCCTGGTCGAATTCACTGCCCTGCTGGTGCTGGCCGCCGCGATGAGCTTCTCGCCCGGCCCCAACACCACGCTCTCGACGGCCCTCGCGGCCAACCGCGGCCTGCGCCCGGCGATGCGCTTCGTCTGCGCCGTGCCGGTGGGCTGGACGGCGCTGCTGCTGGTCTGCGCGGCCGGGATCGGGGCGGCGGTGGTGGCCATGCCGATGCTGCGCACGGCCATCAAGGCGGTGGGCATCGCCTACCTGCTGTGGCTGGCCTGGAAGCTCTCGCAGAGCGGCCGGCTCGCCGATGCCGACGGCGCTCGCATGGACGTGGGCTTCTGGGAAGGGGCTGCGCTGCAGTTCGTGAACATCAAGGCCTGGCTGCTCGCGCTCACCATCGTGGCGGGCTGGGTGGCGGGCCGCCCGGACGGCCTGCAGCGCCTCGTGGTGGTGGTGCCGGTCATGGTGGTGTTCGCCTTCGCCAGCAACCTGCTCTATGCGGCCACGGGCGCGCTGCTGCGCCAGTGGCTTGCCGAAGGTGCGCGGCTGCTCTGGTTCAACCGGGCGATGGCGCTGGTCCTGGCCGCCACGGCCGCCTGGATGGTGACGGCATGAGCGCCGCATTGCCGGCGTCGCCGCCCCTCGCGCCACACCCGTCCGCCGAGGCGCACGGCCTGCTCTGGGGCCTGCTGGGCGTGGCCATCTTCGCGTTCACGCTGCCGATGACGCGGCTGGCCGTGGGCACGCCCGAGGCACCGCAGCTGTCGGGCGCGTTCGTCGCCATCGGCCGCGCGGCCATCGCGGGGCTGCTGTCGGCGGCGCTGCTGCTCCTGCAGCGCGCGCCGCTGCCCGCCCGCCAGGACTGGGCGCCGCTCGCGCTCACGTCGCTGGGCGTGGTGTTCGGCTTCCCGCTGCTGACCTCGCTGGCCATGCGCCACGTGGCCGCCGTGCATGCGAGCGTGGTGATCGGCCTGCTGCCGCTGGCCACGGCGCTCGTGGGCGCGCTGCTGCACCGCCAGCGGCCCTCGCCGCGCTTCTGGCTCTGCGCGCTGGCCGGCACCGCGCTGGTGGTGGCCTTCGCGCTGCGCCGCTCGGACGGCGGCCTCGCGCTGCACCCGGCCGATGCCTTGCTGCTGGCGGCCGTGCTGTGTGCGGCCGTGGGCTACGGCTTCGGCGGGCGGCTGTCGCAGCGCATGCCGGCCGGGGCGGTGATCTGCTGGGCGCTGGTGCTGGC
The DNA here is from genome assembly GCF_028069655.1 of Acidovorax sp. NCPPB 4044. NCBI lineage: Bacteria > Pseudomonadati > Pseudomonadota > Betaproteobacteria > Burkholderiales > Comamonadaceae > Acidovorax > Acidovorax sp. NCPPB 4044. Next base: position 10,020 of record NZ_JAMCOS010000002.1, on the reverse strand, counting down.
CCTGCCCGTGACGCTGCCGGTCGCCGGCCTCACGTTTCCCTCGGCGCCCGTGGCGCCTTCGGCCTGGGCCGCGCTGGCCTACGTGTCGGTGTTCTCGATGTGGCTCGGGTTCTTCGCGTGGTACCGGGGGCTGGCCCTGGGTGGCACGGTGCGCGTGAGCCAGGTGCAGCTGGTGCAGCCGTTCCTCGGCATGCTGTTCGCCGTGCCGCTGCTCGGCGAACGGCTGGACGCGGTCAGCCTGGGTTTCGGGATCGCCGTGATGGCCACCGTGTTCATCGGGCGCCGAGCGCCCACACGGGTCCGCGCGGTACCGGCAAGCCCGCCACGCAGTTAAGCTCTTTCTCCGGCGGGGCCACCCCTGCCCCGCCAACCGGCCGCACAACGGCTTTTTCGACAACGACGACACGAACGCGGCGCGCCCTTCCATCCGCGCGCCCCCTGGAGATGATTTCCATGACGAACTGGACCCTGGCCCAACGCGCCGCAAAGATGAACCCCTCGGTGATCCGCGAGATCCTGAAGGTGACCGAGAAGCCCGGCATCATCAGCCTGGCCGGCGGCCTGCCCTCCCCCAAGACTTTCCCGGTCGATGCGTTCGCGCAGGCCTGCGCCACCGTGCTGGGCCATGACGGCCCCTCCGCGCTGCAGTACGCGGCCAGCGAGGGCTACCTGCCACTGCGCGAAGCCGTGGCCGATTTCCTGCCCTGGGACGTCTCGCCCGAGCAGGTGCTGATCACCACCGGCTCGCAACAGGGCCTGGACCTCGTGGCCAAGGTGCTCATCGACGCGGGCAGCCGCGTGCTGGTGGAGACGCCCACCTACCTGGGCGCGCTGCAGGCCTTCGCGCCGATGGAGCCCGAAGTGCACAGCGTGGCGAGCGACGACGAAGGCCCGCTGCCGGACGACCTCGCGGCCCGGATGGGCACGGGCGCCGACCGCGCGCGCTTCATGTACCTGCTGCCCAACTTCCAGAATCCCACCGGCCGCACGATGAGCGAGGCGCGCCGCGCCGCCCTCTCCGCTCAGGCCGCCGAGCTGGGCCTGCCGCTGGTCGAAGACAACCCCTACGGCGACCTCTGGTTCGACCAGCCCCCGCCGCTGCCGCTCACCGCGCGCAACCCCGAAGGCTGCATCTACCTGGGCTCGTTCTCGAAGGTGCTGGCCCCCGGCCTGCGCCTGGGCTTCCTGGTGGCGCCGCGCGCCCTCTACCCCAAGCTGCTGCAGGCCAAGCAGGCGGCCGACCTGCACACGCCGGGCTTCAACCAGCGCATGGTGGCCGAGGTGATGAAGGGCGGTTTCCTGGACCGCCACGTGCCCACCATCCGCGCGCTCTACAAGCAGCAGCGCGACGCGATGCTGGAGGCGCTGGAGCGCGAGATGCGGGGCCTGGGCGTGACCTGGAACCGGCCCGACGGCGGCATGTTCCTCTGGGCCCGCCTGCCCGAAGGCATGAGCGCGCTCGACCTGCTGCCCGAAGCCGTGGAGCGCAACGTGGCCTTCGTGCCCGGCGCGGCCTTCTACGCCGAGAACCCCGACACGCGCACGCTGCGCCTGTCGTTCGTCACCGCGAGCGCGCAGCAGATCCAGACCGGCATCGCCTCCCTGGCGGCGGCCGTCCGCGCGCGCCTGCCGCAGGCGCTGGAGGCCTGAAGCGATGCTGCGGCTCTGGGGACGGACCTCTTCCATCAACGTGCGCAAGGTCCTGTGGGCCACGCAGGAACTCGGCCTGGAGCTGCAGCGCACCGACGCGGGCGGCCAGTTCGGGATCGTGCGCGAGCCGCAGTTCCTGGCGCTCAATCCCAACGGACTGGTGCCGCTCATCGAGGACGACGGCGTCGCCCTCTGGGAGTCGAACACCATCGTGCGCTACCTCTGCGCGCGCCACGCGCCGGGCGACCTCTACCCCGAGGACCTGCCCACGCGCTTCCTGGCCGAGCAGTGGATGGACTGGCAGCAGACCACGCTCAACCCGGCCGGCCGCGACGCGTTCCTGCAATGGATCCGCACGCCCGCCGCTCAGCGCGACGATGCCGCCATCGCGCGTTCGGTGGCCGCCACCGAGCCGCTGATGGAACTGCTCGATGCGCACCTGGCACGACACGCCTACCTGGCGGGCGACCGCTTCACGATGGCCGACATCCCCGTGGGTTGCGAGATCCACCGCTGGTGGGGCCTGCCGCAGGAGCGGCCCGCGCGGCCGCACCTGGAGCGCTGGTACGGCGCGCTGCGCCTGCGCACGGGCACGCTGGGCGTGCTCGACCAGCCGCTCAGCTGACACCCGCCCCGCAGGGGGCGGGCTCCTTCTTCCCGCCCCGTTCCGCGGCGGCCCCAGGGCCGCCGGGAGGGGTTGCGCGCGGCCCGGTCGCTGCGCCGGCATCCCGTCCACCGTTCGTTCTTTCCACAGGAGTCCCCGCACCATGCGCCAACGCCCCTTCAAGCAAGTCGATGTGTTCACCGACCGCCCCTACCTCGGCAACCCGCTGGCCGTGGTGCTCGATGGCGAAGGACTGGGCACCGAGGAGATGCAGCACTTCACGAACTGGACCAACCTCTCCGAGGCCACCTTCCTGCTGCCACCCACCGAAGAGGGCCGCGCGGCGGGTGCCGACTACCGCGTGCGCATCTTCTGCCCTGGCCGCGAGTTGCCGTTCGCGGGCCACCCCACGCTCGGCAGCTGCCATGCCTGGCTGGAGGCGGGCGGCCAGCCGCGCACGCCGGGGCGCGTGGTGCAGGAATGCGGCATCGGCCAGGTCACCCTGCGGCAAGGGGAGGGCCGGCTGGCCTTCGCCGCGCCGCCCCTCATCAAGAGCGGCCCGCTGCCCGAGGGCGACGTGGAACTGATCGCGCGCGGCCTGGGCATCGAACGCACCGACATCGTGGGCCACGCATGGTGCGACAACGGCCCGAACTGGCGCGGCGTGATGCTGTCGTCGGCCGAGGCGGTGCTCGCCGTGCGGCCGGACGCGGCCGTGCTGGGCACGCTCGACATCGGCGTGGTGGGCCCGCGCGGCAAGGTCGGCGTGGTGGGCGGCCACGGCTCGCCGGGCGATGACGGCGTGGCCTTCGAGGTGCGCGCCTTCTTCCCGGGAAGCAACGGCCTGGCCGAAGACCCCGTGACCGGCAGCCTGAACGCCGCGCTCGCGCAATGGCTCATCGGCGCGCACCTGGCCCCGCCGCGCTACATCGCCAGCCAGGGCACGGCCCTGGGCCGCGCGGGGCGCGTGCACGTCGAGCAGGACGCCGGCACGATCTGGGTGGGCGGCGGCTCGGTCACCTGCGTGGACGGGCAGGTGCTGCTGTGAGCGGGGCTTCCGCGCCCGGCGCCCACGGCGCCGCGCCGGGCATCGACCACCTCGTGGTGATGGCGGCCACGCTGGAAGACGGCGACCGCTGGTGCCGGCGGGTGCTGGGCGTGGAGACCGTGCCCGGCGGCGTGCATCCGCTCATGGGCACGCACAACCGGCTGCTGAACGTCTCGAGCGCCGCGCACCCGCGCGCCTACCTGGAAGTCATCGCGCTCGACCCCCGGGCCCGGCCCGCGCTGCTGCCCGGCGCACGGCGCTGGTTCGACATGGACGACGCCGCCCTGCGCGCCCAGGTGGAGCGCGGCGGCCCGCAGCCCATCCACTGGGTGGCCTCGGTGCCCGGCATCGCGGCCGCGCATGCGGCCCTCGCGGCGCGCGGGCTGGAGCGCGGCGAGATCGTCACCGCGGGCCGGCCCACGCCGTTGGGCCTGCTGGAGTGGCGCATCACCGTGCGCCCCGACGGCCAACGCCTGATGGACGGCTGCCTGCCCACGCTCATCCAGTGGGGCGACCGCCACCCTTGCCACAGCCTGCCGGAGAGCGGGGTCGCGCTGCAGTCGCTCGCGCTCGCGCACCCGCAGGCCGGGGCCCTGGAAGCCGCCTGCGCGGCCATCGGCCTGCCCGGCCTGCCGTGCACGCATGCGCCCGCCGGCAGGATCTCCGCCACCTTCAGCACGCCGCGCGGCACCGTGTCCATCGCATCGCCAACCCCGGAGAACGCACCATGACCTTCACACCGCAGGAACTGCTGCTGTTCGCCCTGGCGGCGCTCGTGCTCGTGCTGACGCCGGGCCCCAACATGGTCTATTGCGTTTCGCGCAGCCTCACGCAGGGCCCGCGCGCGGGGCTGCTGTCGCTCGTGGGCGTGGTGGCCGGCTTCGGCGTGCACCTGCTGGCCACGGCGCTGGGCCTGTCGGCACTGCTCATGGCCGTGCCGCTCGCCTTCGATGCGCTGCGCATCGCGGGCGCGGCCTATCTGCTGTGGATGGCCTGGCAGGCCGTCAAGCCCGGCGGCAGTGCGCCCTTCGAGGCCCGCGACCTGCCGCACGACGGGCCGCGCAAGCTCGTCCTCATGGGCTTTCTCACGAGCGCGCTGAACCCGAAGGTGGCGATGTTCTACGTGTCGTTCTTCCCGCAGTTCCTGCACCCCGAGCGCGGCCAGTGGCTCGCGCAGACCTTCACGCTGGGCGCCCTGCAGATCGGCGTCAGTGCGCTGGTCAATGCACTGCTCGTGCTGTTCGCCGCGCGCGTCGCCATGTTCCTGCACCGCAGCGCCACCTGGGTGCAGGCCCAGCGCTACCTGATGGGCACGGTGCTCGGCGCGCTGGCCCTCAAGATCCTCTTCACCGAAAGAAAGGCCACGCCATGAATGCCGCCCTTCCCGCATCCACGCTGCCGTCCGCGGCGCTGCCCACGCTCGCCGACATCGAGGCCGCCGCGCAGGTGGTGTATGCGGATTTCGCGGCCACGCCGCAATACCGCTGGGCGCTGCTGGGCGAGCGCCTGGGCGCGGAGTGCTGGCTCAAGCACGAGAACCACACGCCCGTGGGCGCCTTCAAGATCCGCGGCGGCCTCACGTATTTCGACCAGCTCGCGCGCCGCGGCCCGCTGCCGCGCGAGGTGATCAGCGCCACGCGCGGCAACCACGGCCAGAGCCTGGGCTGGGCCGCGCGCCGCCACGGCGTGGCCTGCACCATCGTCGTGCCGCACGGCAACTCGGTAGAGAAGAACGCCGCGATGCGCGCGCTGGGCGTATCGCTCATCGAGCACGGCCAGGATTTCCAGGAGGCGCGCGAGCACGCCATGCAACTGGCCGCCGGGCGCGGCGCGCACATGGTGCCGAGCTTCCATGCCGACCTGCTGCGCGGCGTGGCCACCTACTGGTGGGAGTTCCTGCGCGCCGTGCCGCACATGGACGTGGCCTACGTGCCCATCGGCCAGGGATCGGGCGCGTGCTCGGCCATCGCCGCGAAGCAGGCGCTGGGCCACGGTGTGCGCATCGTGGGCGTGGTGAGCGCCCATGCCACCACCTATGCGGACTCCATCGCTGCCGGCCGCGTGGTGGAGGCGCCCGTGACCACGCAGCTCGCCGACGGCATGGCCTGCCGCGTGGCCGACCCCGAGGCGCTCGCCATCCTGGCGCCGCACCTCGACCGCTTGGTGCGCGTGAGCGACGACGAGGTGGCGGCCGCCATGCGCGCGCTGTTCGCCGACACGCACAACGTGGCAGAAGGCGCGGGCGCCGCCGCCCTGGCGGCCGCGCTGCAGGAGAAACCGACCCTGGCCGGCCGCGTGGTGGGCCTGCCGCTCACCGGCGGCAATGTGGATGCGCGCATGTTTGCCGGTGTGCTGTAACCGGCTGCACCGTCCCTCGGCGCGCCCCTTCCGCCGATAAAAAGTGGGGCGCGTACCTGCCCGGCATTTGTATCGAAAATGGCTGCCAGCACAATGCAAACCGCCGGCATGTCGCTATTGAAAATATATCGACCACTTCGGGAGCTGCGTTCCGCAGCACGCCCGACGGGATTTTCGATGCGCCCCGGTCAGCGAAGACGATGGCGCGCAAGCCTCGGTCCCGTTGCCACGCACACCCGCGCAGCGCAGCGCAACGCCCGCTCCGGCGCTCGATCGCCTGGCGGCCAGGGCGCTGATGTTCGATCTGCGCTACCTGATGGATCGCCTGGACTCCGGGCGCTGACGGCGGGTTGCGGGTTCTGCACAACACCCGCCTCGGAGTGGCCGCCAGCCCCATGGAAACAACGGCATCTTGCTATTCAAACAATAGCAATCGTCACTCGGGAGACAAGGGCACGTGCAGGCCCCGCCCAGAATCGCCGCCATGGGAACCCTCTACCTCGTGCGCCACGGCCAGGCCTCGTTTGGCGCCCAGGATTACGACCAGCTGAGCCCGCGCGGGCACGAGCAGGCCGTGCGCCTCGGGGCCTACTGGCGCGAGCGCGGCCTGCGCTTCGATGCCGTCTACACGGGCACGCTGCGCCGCCATGCGCAGACGCTGGCCGGCATCGCCGAAGGCCTGCAGGCCGCGCCCGAGCCGCTGCAGGCCCTGCCCGCGCTCGACGAATACGACAGCGCCGCGCTGATCGGCGCCATCCACCCGCTGCCTCTGCCGCCCGCGGATACGCCCGAGCTGTACCGCCAGCATTTCCGGCTGCTGTGCGACGCGCTCGCGCAGTGGATGGGCGGCACCATCAGCCCGGCCGGCATGCCGAGCTGGACCGGGTTTTCGGACGGTGTGCGCGCCGTTCTGGAGCACGTGCGCCGCCAGCACGCGGGGCACGACGTGCTGCTGGTTTCCAGCGGCGGGCCGATCTCCACGGCCGTGGGCGAAGTGCTTTCTACGCCGCCCGAGGTCACGATCGCGCTCAACATGCGCATCCGCAATTCGGCGGTGACCGAGTTCAGCATCTCCCCCAAGCGGCTGATGCTGCAGACCTTCAACACCCTGCCCCACCTCGATACGCCGGAGCACGCGGGCTGGGTGACGCACGCCTGAGCACGGGGGCCGCCCCGGCTTGCGGCCGCAGCGGCGGCGCCCGCGGCCTCAGCCGACAGCACGCACCGTGGAGGGCGGCAGGTCGTTCAGCTCCGCCAGCAGCGCCACCAGGGCGGCGCCCGCGGCCTCGACCACCGCGCGGCCGTCTTCGGCCGTGGCGGCGGCGGCATCGCCCACCGCGCCGCCGGGGTGGTAGTCCTGCATGGCCCAGCCCATCTTGGCGCTGCGGCCGTTGCCCAGGATCGCGTAGCGCTCGGCCCGGTCCTGCGAGGTGGATCGGAAATGCTTCGCATGCGCCATGCGCACCGTCTCGGGCGCGAGGTGCAGCATCATCGACGTCTCGATCTGCCCGGCGTGGATGCCGAAGCGGTGCTCTTCGGCGGTGAACCGGCGCTGCACCGCGTCGGGCAGCGGCAGGCTGAACCAGCTCGCGCTGTAGACCAGCAGGCCGTGGCGCTGGCGCAGCTCGCGCGCCACGATGTCCATGACGCTCACCTGCCCGCCGTGGCCGTTCAGGAGCAGCAGCTTCTTCACGCCCGCGCGGGCCACGCAGGCGCCCAGTTCGCTCCAGAGCGCGATGACGGTGGCGGGCGAGAGCGTGAGCGTGCCCGGGAAGGCCGTGTGCTCGGTGCTGAAGCCCACGTTCTGCGGCGGCAGGAAGAGCACCGGCAGATCGGCCGGCAACCGCGGCAGCGCGGCATCGATCACGCCCTGCAGCAGCGTGGCGTCCACGCTGAGCGGCAGGTGCGGGCCGTGCTGCTCGATGGCGGCCACGGGCAGCACGGCGACGGTGCGCCCGGCGAGCCCCGAGGCCTGCGCCTTGGAAAAATCGCGCGTGGACAGCTCGGCCCAGAAGCGCGAGGGATGGGCGGGCGGCGCGGCGGTGGACATCGGGGGCCTTTGGCGCGGGTCAGAAGGTGGCCTGCGGCAGATCCTGCCGCGTGAAGACGAGCGAGACCTTGGCCTCGTCCGGAATCGGCGGCAGGCCCGCGTCCCACGCGGCCCAGGCGGCGCGCAGTTCGGCCAGGAGCCCCGGCTCGCGGCCCTGCAGGTTGGCGCGCTCGCGCGGGTCGGCCACCACGTCGAAGAGGTATTCCACGCCATCGACCACGAGGTACTTGTGCCGGCCGCGCACGAGCGCGCGCTGGCCGCGGTGCTTCATGCGCCAGCACAGGTCGCGCTCGGGGTTCCAGGCGGGGTCGCCGAAGAGCGGCAGCAGGCTGGTGCCGTCGAGCGGGTAGTCGGGGTGGGCCTGCACGCCGGCCGCGGCGAGGAAGGTGGCCGTCCAGTCCATCGTGAGGCTGGGCGTGTCGCTCACGCTGCCGGCCGCGATGCGCGCGGGCCAGCGCGCCAGCAGCGGCACGCGGATGCCGCCTTCGAGCAGGTCCATCTTCTGGCCCACGAAGGGCCAGTTGTTCGAGAAGCGCTCGCCGCCGTTGTCGCTCGTGAAGACGACGAGCGTGTTGTCCGCCAGCCCGCGCTCGGCGAGCGCGTCGAGCACCCAGCCGATGCCTTCGTCCATGTGGTGGACCATGCGCTGGTAGGTTTCCAGGCTGCCACCGTCGGTGTGCTTGCCGAAGCCGCCGATGCGGCGCGATTCCTCCTGGTCGTCGCGCGTGAGCCAGGGCCAGTGCGGCGCGCTGTAGTGCAGGCTCAGTAGAAAGGGCCGGTCGGCCGACTGGCGGCGCACGAAGTCGGCGGCACGGCGGCTCAGCAGGTCGGTGAGGTAGCCCTCCTCCTCGTGCGGGTCCTCGTTCTCCCAGAAGTCCGGGCGACCGCGCGGGTCGCAGTGGGCGAAGTAGTCGGCACCGCCCGCATGGAAGCCGTAGAACGCTTCGTAGCCCGAGAGGCGCGGGCCGAAATGCGGCGGGTAGCCCAGGTGCCACTTGCCCACCAGCGCGGTGGCGTAACCCGCACCGCGCAGCAGCGAGGGCAGCGTGGGGTGCTCGGGCGGCAGGCCCAGCACCTTGTCGCCGTGCACGCTCGCGATGGGCTCCTCGGCTGCGCCGCGCAGGCGGTACTGCCAGCGCCCGGTGGCGAGCGCGAAGCGCGTGGGCGAGCAGACGGCCGAATTGGAATAGCCGCGCGTGCAGCGCAGGCCCTGCGCGGCCATTGCGTCGAGCCGGGGCGAGACATCGACCGGGCGGCTCGCGGCATCGCGGGCGCCGGTGCATCCGAGGTCGGCATAGCCGAGGTCGTCGGCCAGGATGAAGACGAGGTTGGGGCGTTGCGGCAAGGCGGGCATGGGCGGCTCTGCAAGGGCTCCGAGAAGCCGTAAAAGCGGGAAGACGGCCCGCATTGTCGCGCCCCCCCACCCGGGCGGCGAGGCCTGCGTCTCAGTGGGTGGGCGCTGGCACGGCATTTATCCCATGCCTTGAAATACCGCTTCGCATTGAAAAATACAATACGTAACACTTTCAGGGGTGGTACGGTCGGTATTGCATACAAAAAGTTACCGTTACCGATTGGAGGATTGCTGTGAGTGTGTTCAAGAACATGAAGCTGGGCGCCATGCTCGGCATGGGGTTTGCGGTGGTGATCGCCATCGGGTTCATGGTCGCGGCCTACGGGCGCATCCAGCTGGACCAGGTGGGCTCGAACGTGCAGGCCCTCTCGAAGGACCGCCTGGGCACCCTGCTGGTGCTGCAGGAAGTCAAGGACAACATCAACATCGTCGCCCGCGCGGTCCGCAACCTCGCGCTGATCGAAGACCCGCAGACGATGAACCAGGAAGTGGCGCGGCTGAACGACGTGATCCAGCGCACCTCGCAGGTCATGGGCGATTTGCAGCAGCGCGTGCGCTCGCCGGAGGCGCGGGCGTTCATGGCCCGGATCGCCGAGGTGCGGCCGGCCTTCCTGGATGCGCTGCGCAAGGCGGAAAAGCTCGGCGTCGCCAACGACCGCGAAGGCGCCCGCAGCGTGATCCTCGGTGAATTGCGCACGGCGCAGAACGCCTACTTCAAGGCCGTGGACGACATGGTCGACTACCAGCGCAAGATGACCACCGCGCTGGCCGATGCCTCCGAGAACGACGCCGCCTCCGCCGGCACCGCCATGGTGGTGCTGGCCGTGGTGTCGGCCGCCCTGGGCGCGCTCGTCGCCTGGACGATCACGCGGCGCGTGAAGACCCAGCTCGGCGGCGAGCCCGCCTACGCCGCACAGATCGCCCAGGAAGTCGCCCGCGGCAACCTCGCCGTCCAA
>NZ_JAMCOS010000001.1:0-27500 GCF_028069655.1 Acidovorax sp. NCPPB 4044 | reverse complement strand
CGTCGCTGCTGAAGATCATTGGAGGATTCGCTCAACCGGACGATGGAGCCCTGCATGTCCAGCAAGGTTTGCGGATCACCTATGTCGCCCAGGAACCGCTCCTTAAATCACAGGACAGCGTTTTTCAAGCTACAGCAGCTGGGTTGGCGAGTGTCGTGGCGCTGCGAGAACAGTATGAGAAATCCGATGGCTCGGACTTGGACGCGCTGCAGACAGCCATTGAAGCTGTTGACGGCTGGAATTGGGAGCGACGAGTCGATGAAACTCTGCAGCGTTTGCACCTGAATCCCCAAAGCCGCATAGGAGATCTTTCTGGTGGGCTAAAAAAACGCGTTGCGCTGGCCCAGGCACTCGTTGCCCGCCCAGACGTGTTGCTACTCGACGAGCCCACCAACCACCTCGACTTGGATTCGATCGAATGGCTGGAAGAGCTTTTGATCGCGTTTCCAGGCAGCATCGTCACCATCACCCATGACCGGGCATTTCTGGATCGCGTTTCCACGCGCATCGTTGAATTGGACCGAGGCCGCCTTCTGTCCTATCCAGGAAACTTCGCTCAGTATGTCCAGCAGAAAGCTGAGCAACTGGCTCAGGAAGCAGTGATTGCCGCAAAGGCAGACAAATTGCTGGCACAGGAAGAGATCTGGATCCGCAAGGGCGTGGAGGCCAGGCGCACGCGAAGCCAGAGCCGCATCAGCCGCCTGGAATCCCTGCGGGCAAGTCGTTCAGCCCGCCGGGAAGCTTTGGGAAGTGTACGGATGGACATCGCTTCTGGAGCACAGTCGGGCTACCAAGGAAAGATCGTTGCTGAACTGACCCATGTGGCAAAGGCTTTTGGCGACAAGCAAATCGTTCTCGATTTCTCGGCAACTGTGCTTCGAGGTGACAAGATTGGCTTGGTAGGCCCCAATGGGGCGGGCAAGACGACCTTGCTGAAGTTGATATTGGGCGAACTCTCACCCGATAGCGGGACCGTTCGGCGCGGCGCCAATCTCGATGTCGCTTACTTTGACCAGATGCGCCATGCACTTGATCTAGACGCCACATTGGAAGACTTCATCAGCCCAGGCAGCGAGTGGATCGAAATAGGTAAACAGCGCAAGCATGTAAAGAGCTACCTGACGGACTTTCTCTTTTCTCCGGCCCGTGCCCACTCTCCTGTCAGGTCGCTATCGGGCGGTGAAAGAAACCGCCTTTTGCTTGCGCGCCTTTTTGCCCGTCCTGCCAATGTACTGGTACTTGACGAGCCCACCAACGACTTGGACATCGACACCCTGGATCTCCTGGAGGAGTTGCTCCAGTCATACGAAGGCACCGTCTTCTTGGTCAGCCACGATCGCACGTTTCTGGACAATGTAGTGACCAGCACGATCGCCTACGAGGGCGCCGCCCAATGGCGCGAATATGAGGGCGGCGTCCAAGATTGGCTCACTCAATCCCGGCGGAGTCGGGAGCTTGCCAACGCCCTTCCACAACTTTCCGACAAGGTTCAGACTCCGAGCAAAAATACCCCGATGCCGCCGTCTAATCACCAAAGTCTGCTATCAAAAAAGAAGCTTAGCTACAAGGAGCAACGTGAGCTCGATCAGCTTCCGCAGCGCATTGAAGCCCTGGAAACCGAGCAGCAGGCAATTCGCGAGGAGCTATCGGATGGAAGCCTCTACGCCCGAGATGGCTCTCATGCCGCAGCACTGCATGTAAGAGAAGGCGAGATCGAGGTCGAGTTAATGGCCGCACTCGAGCGATGGACAGCACTGTCTGAGTGAGCGGTGCAAAAACCGCCCCCTCTCGTTTGGAATCATCGCGTCAAATACGGTGGTGCAACCGATCGGTGGCACCTCGTAGGCGTGTGAGCAACGCGGAAGCAATTTGCGTCAGGGGCAGCACCTCGTCAGCAGCCCCATGGGCAATCGCTTCTCTGGGCATTCCGAACACGATGCAGCTCGCCTCGTCCTGCACGTAGTTGTAGCTGCCAGCGTCCTTCATTTCCTTCATCGCTGCGGCGCCGTCATTGCCCATGCCGGTCAGCATGATGCCGAAGGCATTTTTTCCCACCACCGCGGCGGCTGATTTGAAAAGCACCTCAACCGACGGCTTGTGGCGATTGACCGGAGGACCATCGTCGACAACTGCTACATAGTTGGCGCCACTGCGCGCTACATGGAATTGCCGGCCGCCCGGAGCGATGTACGCATGCCCCGGAAGAATCCGCTCACCGTTCGATGCTTCCTTGACTGTGATCTGGCAAAGACCGTTGAGCCGGGCGGCAAAACTTGTGGTGAACCCCGGCGGCATGTGCTGCGTGATCACGATCGCCGGAGAATCGGCTGGCATTTGCACCAGTACCTCACGAATGGCTTCGGTGCCCCCTGTCGAGGCGCCAATGCAGATGAGCTTTTCAGTGGAAATCCGCCCTAACAGCGTTGCCGCAGAAGTCGGGGCTGCGGGCGCAGCCGAACCTGCAGCCGATGGGTTCAGGGGCGCTCCCGCAGGGCGAGGAGCGGGCGCTCTCCGCACCTGTGCAACCGCAGCTACACGGATCTTGTCGACGATCTGCACCGCCAGTTCATTCAATCCGCTCGAAAGCCCCACACGCGGCTTCGCCACAAAATCCACGGCGCCCAGTTCCAGCGCCTTCATGGTGACCTCTGCTCCGCGCTCGGTCAGGGTGGAAATCATCACCACCGGCATGGGGCGCAAACGCATGAGCCGACCGAGAAAGTCAATGCCGTCCATGCGCGGCATTTCCACGTCCAGGGTAATGACGTCCGGATTCAACTCGCGGATCATCTCCCTGGCGATCAACGGATCATTGGCCGTGCCGATGCATTCCATATCGCGTTGGCGGTTGATGATTTCCGACAGCAGACTGCGCACCAGTGCGGAGTCGTCCACCACGATCACGCGGATCTTCCTGCTCATTCCCTCTCGTCCTTCCCAATCAAAAAAGATCCACGGAACCACCGGCAGTGGCCTTCGCCACCGTCGCCGCATTGCCCTTGACATCCTGGGCGACCAGCGCTTCCGGATGGGCATGTGCCAGTCTCTTGACCATGGCCTTGCCCGTCACCGGGAAAAACACCACTTTGCGTGGATAGATATCAAGCACATCTTCAGAAACGATCGGAATGCGCTCGGTCTGAAGGTAGTTCATCACGAAGTTGGTATTGCGCTCGCCTACGTTCATGGTGGTGAAGTTGTGCATCACCTGGCCACCGCCAAAGACCTTGGCCTGCATGGTTTCCCGGCGCGCTCCCAATTTCAACATCTCGTTGATCAACAACTCCATCGCATAGGAGCCATAGCGACCGGAAACGTCGTTGGAATCACCATCCGGCAGCATGAAATGGTTCATGCCACCGATGCGACTGCGGCTATCCCAAAGGCAGGCCGCAATGCAGGAGCCCAGCACCGTCATGATCACGAGATTTTCATCAGAGACGAAGTACTCCCCCGGAAGTACCTTGACCGCGTTGTGCTGGAAGTGGTGATCGAAGAAGAAGAAAGACGCCTCTCCCGCACGGCGGGTGCGTCCTTTCAGTTCCTGCAACGTCGATTGCTTCGTCGCATTGGCGGCAGGCGCACCCGAATAGATGTCTGCGCTCAACGGAGCGATGCGCGGAGCCCGGCGACGTTCAGCCCCGTCAAATGCCGTAGACGGCGACGGCGAGCCAGACACGGGGAAAGGGCCAGGGCGGTTTTGGGTCATGGAGGGGCTTCTTACGGAATGCGGCCGCTATCGGCGCTCGTAGACGGTCTTGCCGCGCAAGTTGAAAAGATCACGGGACTCACTGAAGTTTTCCGCGTGTCCAACGAACAGCATCCCACCCGGCTTGAGTACGCGATGGATTCTTTCCAGGACGCGGCGCTGCGTAGGGGCGTCGAAATAGATCATGACGTTGCGGCAGAAGACCACATCGAAGGGCTCCCGGAAAGGCCAGTCGTCGCGGATCAGGTTGACGCTCATGAATTCGATTGCGCGACGGAGTTCTGGCTTGGCGCGCGCCAGACCGGCATTCGCTCCCTTTCCGCGCAAGAAAAACTTGTGCAGCCGTTCCGGGCTCAGCCCCTTGACGCTGTCCAGCCGATACACACCTTCCGACGCCGTTGCCAGTACACGCGAATCAATGTCGCTCGCCGTGAGCTTGAAGGAAGCATTGGCCCCCAACGCTTCCATGGCCGTCATCACGATGGAATAAGGCTCTTCACCGGTGGACGCAGCGTTGCACCACACACTCCATGGCCCCGAAGGCCGGGTGCGCAATAAGGTCGAAAGGATTTCGAAGTGGTGCTGCTCGCGAAAAAAAGCCGTCAGATTGGTAGTGAGGGCATTCACGAACTCCTGCCACTCAGGTCCATCGTGGTTCTCCAGCCAGCTCAAATACTCATGGAAGCTGGAATGGCCTGTTTCCCGCAAGCGCCGAGACAACCGGCTGTAGACCATCGCATGCTTACCATCGTGCAGACTGATGCCTGCCCGTTGGTAAATCAAGGATTGCACACGAGAAAAATCCGCGTTGGTCCAGACGAATTCGCGCCCCTGGGCCAGAGGTCCCGAAGATGCCTGGGCAACGCCGGGGTCCGGCGCACCACGCGAAGGGGCAGAAGAGGAAGAGGTCTGGCGCATGTTCGGTTCAATTCCGCATCTCAAGGGGTAGGCGCACATGCCAACGGGGAATGCTGACTCTTGTCCTGCATTCCAAAAGGAGGGTCTGCCTCAGCCCTCCTCCAACTCAATCGTGCGTCGACACGAGCCCCATGTCCGGGTTGGACATGAGCCTCTCGATGTCGAGAAGAATCAGCATCCGTTCACCGACGGAACCAAGCCCCACGATGCAATTGCTGTCGATGGTGCTTTCAATATCGGGTGCGAGGCGGATCTGGTCGGAAGCGAGTTCCATGACATCGCTGACCGAATCCACCACGATGCCGACGACGCGATTGCGCAGATTCAGGATGATGACAACCGTGAAGCTGTTGTATTCGGCCTTGGAGCAATCGAACTTGAGCCGCATGTCCACGATCGGCACGATGGTGCCGCGAAGGTTCGTGACCCCCTTGATGAACTCCGGCGCATTGGCGATGCGGGTCGGTGGCTCATATCCGCGGATCTCCTGCACTTTGAGGATATCAATGCCGTATTCCTCTTGGTCCAGGCGGAAGGTCAAGTACTCGCGGGCTCCTGCAACCGCCGCGCCAGCCGATTCGTTCGTTCTTTCCATCACAGTGGCCATGGTGGCTCTCCTTCAGACTGCATTGCGCCGATCAATGGCGCACGCGGCGCACCAGCGCCCCGGTATCGAGAATCAAGGCTACCGTGCCATCGCCCAATATGGTGGCACCCGAAACATTGGGCACCTTGCGGTAGTTGGTCTCCAGGTTCTTCACCACCACCTGATGCTGACCGAGCAACTCGTCAACCAGCAAGGCGACGCGGCTGCCATCCGCTTCCACGACCACCATGATGGTGCTTGACTTGCTCTGGTCGACTCGCGGGACCTGGAAGGTCTTCTCCAACGCGATGACAGGCATGTATTCGTCGCGGACCTTCACCAACTGCGAGCCCTGGGCCACGGTATTCACATCGTCTGGATTGACCTGGAACGACTCCACCACGGAGGACAGGGGCAGGATATAGACCTCTTCGTCCACCCCCACGGACATGCCGTCCATGATGGCCAACGTCAGTGGCAGACGCACCGACACTCGCATGCCGTAGCCTTCAGCGGAATCGATTTCGACAGAGCCGTTGAGTGCAGCAATGTTCTTCTTGACGACGTCCATGCCGACGCCGCGGCCCGACACATCGGTAACCTCGTCGGCGGTGGAGAAACCCGGAGCAAAGATGAGACCCCAGACATCCTGATCGCTCATCTGGTCAGAGACCTCCAGACCACGTTCCCGCGCCTTGGTCAGGATCTTCTCTCGCGAAAGGCCTCGGCCATCGTCGCGGACCTCGATCACGATGGAACCGCCCTGGTGCGATGCAGACAGGGTAATCGTTCCATGCTCCGACTTGCCTGCGGCCAAACGGTCCGCAGGCATTTCAATACCGTGATCGCAACTGTTGCGCACCAGATGGGTCAACGGGTCGGTGATTTTCTCGACAAGGCTCTTGTCGAGCTCCGTCGCCTCGCCCAAGGTCACGAGATCGACCTTCTTGCCCAGCTTGTTGGCCAAGTCACGCAGCATGCGAGGGAACCGGCTGAACACGATGGACATCGGAATCATGCGGATGGACATGACCGACTCCTGGAGGTCGCGGGTATTGCGATCCAGGTCTGCCAGGCCTGCCAGCAACTGCTGGTAGACCGCTCCATCGAGCCCCCTGCTGTTCTGAGCCAGCATTGCCTGCGTGATGACCAGCTCACCAACCAGATTGATCAACTGGTCCACCTTGTTCACCGCAACGCGGATCGTGGTGGATTCCATCTGCGCTTGACTGACAGCCTTGGGCTCTGCAGTACGGGCTCCGCCTGCAGAAGGCTTGGAAGACACGGCATCCGAGCTGCCGACAGCGGCGGTTGCAACCTCACGCTCTGCTGGCGTTCCGGGCGCACCCGGAAAGAAGCCATAGGGCGCATCCATCGAACCACCCGGTGCAGAGGGTGCGGACGCAACGCCCACAGACTCCACGGGAACTGCCGCGCCAGCGACGTCGATACGCACCTGCTCCTTGGAGACATGGAAAGCGAACAGATCCAGCAAATCGTCGTTGGTGGAGGTGGTTTCAACCCCGAACACGCGCACGCCCTGTTGGTCCGACGGTAGATCGCGAATTGTTCCGAGGCCGACGATGTCCCTGAAAAGATCCTTGATGGCATCCGCCTGTTCGATCCGCTCGATAGGACCGATCCGGATTTCCAGAGAACGCGGGGCTCCCGGAACGGAGGGCTGAGGAGCGGATGCTGCCACGGGCGCCGCCACCGGTGCGACCACGGCGGGAGCAGCAACGACAGGAGCAGGCACTGGCGCCTTGTCGACAGGTACAACGCCTGCTGCAAGCTCACTGATGCGCCGCACCAGATCGCCGGTGGATACGGCTTCACCCTGGCCTCCGGCCTGATGCCGTGCCAGCAGGCTGCGGGAGGCGTCGGCGGATTCCAGCAGAACGTCAACCATCTGCGGGATGGGTTGGAGTTCGTGCCTGCGCAAGCGGTCGAGCAACGACTCCATCTGGTGCGTCAGCTCGGCTACGTCAGAAAATCCGAAGGTTGCCGCTCCGCCTTTGATGGAGTGAGCGCAACGGAAAATACCGTTCAGCTCTTCATCGTTGGCCGCGCTCAGATCCAGATCCAGCAGCATGTGCTCCATCTGGTCCAGGTTTTCGCCCGCTTCTTCGAAGAAGATTTGGTAGAACTGGCTGAGATCGAAGTCCGCGCCCGCGCCTTCTTGATAAGTTTCGGCCATGCATGGCTCCCGTGTGCTTGTTGATGAGGCGCCGTTCAGCGGATGACCTTCTGAATGACCTCGATCAAGCGGTTAGGGTCGAACGGCTTGACCAGCCAACCCGTGGCACCGGCATTGCGGCCCGCCTGCTTCATCTGATCGCTCGATTCCGTCGTCAGGATCAGGATGGGAATGGTTTTGAACCTCGGATGTTCACGCAGCTTGCGCGTCAGGCCGATTCCATCGAGGCGCGGCATGTTCTGGTCCGCGAGGACCAGGTGGATATCGTGGGTCTCCGCCTTTTCCAACGCATCCTGGCCGTCCACAGCCTCCACCACGTGGTAGCCAGCGCCCGTCAAAGTGAAGGACACCATCTTGCGCATGGAGGGCGAATCATCAACGGCGAGGATAGATTGCATTTAAGGCTCCAACTCACTTGAATATATAAGGTAACCAGACGGGCAAAGGTCAGAACAGGTCAATGGAACCAGCGTCCATTTCGCTTTGGGTCACGGGATTGGGGCGATCGGGCGCCATCTCGGCAAATGGCGCCGCTTCTTCTCCCTCTTCCGAGCCCATGGCTTCGGAGGCGAGCCTGAATGCACATCCCTGCAGCACCTTCGTGGTGTGCCAGATCAACTGGGACGCCATGTCTTGAAACTGCAATTCGGTGACGGCACTTCTCAGGGCATTGCGCAGTGCCAACAGCTCCGGCGAGTCCTTGATGAACTCATCGGAAAGTGCCTGATTGGCCTCCCCAAAGCGGGCGAGCAGATTGTCCGTGGCGTGGCTGAGCAGGCCTTCAAGACGATGCAGATCGTGCATGACAACGAGCAGGGAATCCTGAA
Source organism: Acidovorax sp. NCPPB 4044 (assembly GCF_028069655.1). Taxonomy (NCBI): domain Bacteria; kingdom Pseudomonadati; phylum Pseudomonadota; class Betaproteobacteria; order Burkholderiales; family Comamonadaceae; genus Acidovorax; species Acidovorax sp. NCPPB 4044. Next base: position 19,263 of record NZ_JAMCOS010000001.1, on the reverse strand, counting down.
GTTCAGCGGCCACCATGACCGGAAGCTGAACTCCTGGCTCGTCGGGGCTTGTTAGCGTAGATTGCATGGTTTCTCCATGGCAGCAGGCGGGCTCAGGGCACGCTAAATCCATTCCGGCAAACACACGCTGGTGGCCGACACCACCGGCAAACGGTGCAGCTTCGGGCCTGACTCAGGCTTTCAGCGAAGCACCTCCGCACAGGACAAACGGGGCCGTTTGTTCCAATATGTATCCTATGATAGCGTTCATATGGCTTCAGGAGTAACGGTTAAACCCCTGCGTATCCTGCATCTCGAAGATTCCCCTGCAGACCATGCTTTGGCCTGTATTACGTTGCGCCGCGCCAACGGGATGTATGAAATCCACCACGCAGACACGATGGAGTCATTCATCGCCTGGCTGGGCGCCGAACGATTCGATCTGATCCTCGCCGACTACCGCCTCCCCGGCTTCACCGCCCTGGACGCATGGCAGTTCGTGGAGGGGCGCGGCGATGCTCCCCCGTTCGTCCTGCTGTCCGGCGCGATCGGCGAGGCCGCAGCAGTGGATGCAATACGGCTGGGCATGTCCGACTACCTGCTGAAGGATGACATGGGCCGGCTGCCCCGGGTCATTGATCGTGCCATCGAAGTGCACGAGGCCCGCAAAGCGCGCGAACATGCGACCCGAGAGTTGGCAGCATCCGAACGGCGCCTGGCGGAATTGACCGAGCATCTGCAGTCTTCCATCGAGAAGGAAAGAGCGGCGATTGCCCGGGAGATCCACGATGACATCGGCGGAGCCTTGACTGCGGTGCGGTTCGACATGGGATGGATCGCACGGCATACCGGCGAAGACGCTGTACGCCAGCATGCGGAGAGCGCCACGGAAATGCTGCAGCACGCGATTGGCGCCAGCCAGCGGATCATGATGAACCTGCGCCCGCCCATCCTCGACCAGGGCCTGGTCGCAGCCGTGCAATGGTTGGCGGAGAGCTTCGAACGGCGCACCGGAATCTCCACCCGGGTGCATGCCAACCGCGACACGATGGACGTGCCCAGTGATATCCAATTGGTGGCCTATCGCACGGCCCAGGAAGCGCTCACCAATATTTCCAAGTATGCCGAGGCAAGGCAGGTAGCGATCGATCTGTCCGACAGCGAGAGGGTTTTGACACTGGAGGTGACGGATGATGGCCGGGGCATGGAGCCTGCCATGCGGCACAAGCCCAAGTCATTCGGTCTGAAGGGCCTGGAAGAGCGCGCAAGGACGGTAGGAGGCTGGCTCGACATCAGCAGCCACCCGGGCCGCGGCACCTCGGTCATCGTGTCCGTTCCGCTGGACGGACAGGACGGCCTTCACACAGCAGACCGGGGAGAAGTCCAATGATCCACGTCGTACTTTGCGATGACCACGCCGTTCTGCGCCGTGGCATTCGCGACACCCTCACCGAAGCTCCGGACATCCTGGTCACAGGGGAGGCCGGGGGGTATTCCGAGCTACGGGAAACACTGCGCACGGTGCCGTGCGATGTGCTGCTCCTCGACTTGAACATGCCAGGGCGCAGCGGGCTCGAAGTGCTGACGAGCCTGCGGGAAACGGACTCCGCCATCAAAGTGCTGGTGGTTTCGATGTATCCGGAAGACCAGTACGCCTTGAGATGCCTGCGGGCAGGCGCGCAGGGCTATGCCAACAAAGCCGGGGATCCGGTGGAACTCATCGAGGCCGTCCGTACCGTCATGAAAGGACGGAAATACCTGACGCCGGAAGTGGCCCAGATGCTCGCGGACAGCCTTGCACAGCCCGCCCCGGAGCTGCCCCACGAGGCGTTATCCGAGCGGGAGTTGCAGACGCTCGTGAAGATTGCGTCCGGACGGCGTCTTTCCGACATCGCCGAGGAACTCATGCTGAGCCCGAAGACCGTGAGCGTCTACCGCTCGCGGGTGCTGGAAAAACTCAAGCTCACCAACAATGCAGAACTGACCGTCTACGCCATCCGCAACCAACTGGTATGAGGCGGTGCAGAGCCCGGCAGAAGCCTATCGCTGCGAGGCAAAGAGATCGATGGATTGCTGCATGAGGGCCAGCACCGGCTGCTCCAGCATCGGCAAAGTGGCCGCGATGCCCAGCAGCCCGACCGTCAACGTCACAGGAAAGCCCACCGCATAGATGTTCATCTGCGGTGCCACGCGCGAGATCACCCCGAGCGCGAGATTGACGAACAGCAGCAGCGCAATCATGGGCAGCGCAATCCAGAGGGCGCTGGAGAACAGGGAGGCCCCCAGATCGTGCATGCGCATCTGCCCGAGCGCCTGCATGAAATTGCCATCCACGGGAAAGGTATCGAAGCTCTTTACCACCGCCATGAGCACCATGAGGTGGCCATTGATGACGACGAACAGAAGCAGCGCCATGTGCCCGAAGAACCGTCCCACCGCACTCACCTGCCCGCTGGTGGAAGGATCGAAAAACGAAGCGAAGTTGAGGCCCATCTGCAGGCCGATGACTTCACCGGCCAACTCCACTGCCGCAAACACGAGACGCACCGCAAAACCGATGGCCAGGCCCACGGCCACCTGCTGGGCCACCGCGCCGAATGCGTCGCGCCCATTCACGCTGATGACAGGCTGATCGGGCAAGGCAGCCTGAGCACACACAGCCACGAGAAAGGCGAGGCCGACCTTCACTCGGACCGGGATGCTGCGCATCGAAAAAACCGGGGCCACCATGAACAGGGCCAGGACGCGCAAGAACGGCCACAGCACCGGCGACAGCCAGGCCATGATCTGCGCTTCGGAAAAAGTGATCACGTCACGACCGACGGAATGGACTCGATGGTTCGCCGGATGTAATCCACCAGCGAGGTAATCATCCAGGGGCCCACTACGGCAAACACGACCATGGCGGCGATCAACTTGGGCACGAAAGCCAGAGTGGCTTCATGGATCTGCGTCACCGCCTGGAAGATACTGACGATCAGCCCCACCGCCATGACGACGCCAAGCACGGGCATGGACACCATGAGCAGCAGCGTCAGTGCGTCGCGCCCCATCGTCAGGACCATTTGCGAGGTCATGCGCAGACTCCTTTTTCAAGTCACGAAGCTGGCGGCCAGGGAGCCGATCAGCAAATTCCAGCCATCGGCCAAGACGAACAGCATGAGCTTGAACGGCAGGGCCACGAGCACCGGCGACAGCATCATCATGCCCAATGACATCAGGATGCTCGACACCACCATGTCGATCACCAGGAACGGGATGAAGATCATGAACCCGATCTGGAAAGCCGATTTGAGCTCGCTCGTGACGAATGCGGGCACCAAAACCCGCAGGGGCGCCGTTTCCGCCGTGGCACCGGAGGGTAGCCGGGCCAGGCGCGCGAACAAGGCGAAATCCGACTGGCGGGTCTGCTTGAGCATGAACGAACGCATCGGAGCTTCCGCGCGCTCCACCGCCTGCTCGAAGGTGATGGCGTTGCTGGTATAGGGCACGTAGGCGTCCTGGTAGACCCGATCGAACGTCGGGCCCATCACGAAGAAAGTCAGGAACAGCGACAGGCCGACGATGACCTGGTTCGGTGGCGCCGACTGCGTGCCGATCGCCTGCCGCAGCAGGGAAAGAACGATGACGATGCGCGTAAAGCCCGTCATCATGAGCAGCACGGCAGGCAGGAACGACAGGGCCGTGAAGAACAACAGGGTCTGGATGGGCACCGAGTAGCTCGCGCCGCCTGCGCCAGAACCCACGAGAACCGGAAGATTGGCATTGGTTGCCGCCTGCGCCCAGGCCCCACCGGGCAGCAGCAGCCACGCGGCACCTCCCAGCGCGATGGCGCCGGTTCGCGCGCCGAAGGTGGATGCGCGCCACACCCGCCCCGTGGAGGTCGCTCCTTCAGCCATGCGAAGCCGGCCCGTCGTGGCGCTGGTTGGCGGCCGCCATTTCGCCGGCGAAAGAGGCCGGAGGCAACACCACGGGCGCACCCGGCCGCGCAGGGGCGGCAGGATTCAGTACGTGAAGGCATTGCACCTGTTGGGCCGTGACCCCCAGCACCAGCCACACACGATGGTGGTCTGGGCCGACTTCCACGGTCACCACCCGCTGCTGAGGTCCTACCGCGACGGCGGACAACACCTTGGCCGCGGCTCCCGCACTCGAGCCCAGGGCTGCCGCCTGGCGCTGCTGCAACCGGCGAATGAGCCACGGCAGCAAGGCCACGGCAGCGATGAACAGGACGACGATGACCAGCGTCTGCGCCATGCCGGCGCCCGGAGCGGCGTTATCCACGGCTCACGCGGCGCAGCCGCTCCGAAGGCGTGACCACGTCCGTCAGGCGGATACCGAACTTGTCGTTCACCACCACCACTTCCCCTTGCGCGATGAGATAACCATTGACGAGCACGTCCATGGGTTCCCCCGCCAGCGCATCCAGTTCCACCACCGAGCCCTGCGCCAACTGCAGGATGTACTTGATGGGCACCTTGGTGCGCCCGAGCTCCACGGACAGCTGGACCGGGATGTCGAGCACCATGTTGATGTCGTTGACCGGTGCCTCGTTGCTCGACGAGAACGGCCGGACAGGATCGCCCGCCAGCGGCCCGCCCTGGTCGGGCGGGGGCGCATCGTCGGAGCGCTTCTGTTCTTCCAGGGCCTCGGCCCACCCGGCGAACGGATCGTCCGCTGCATTCTTGCCGTCGTTGTCGCCTTCAGTTGACATTCTTTTCTCCCAGCCAGTTCAGATCGGGATTGCGCAGGCACTCCTCGATGCGGATGGCGTACTTGGAATTGTGCGTGCCGTACTGGCACTCGAAGATGGGGACCCCGCCAATGGAAGCCCGGATGCTCGGCTCCCGGTCGAGTTCGATGAAGTCGCCGGGCTTCATGGCCAGGAGCTGCTCCACCGTGGCATCGGCGCGCGCCAACTCCGCCACGAGGGTCACCTCGGCGGCCTGGATCTCACGGGTCAACACGCGCACCCAGCGGCGGTCCACTTCAATCGAGTCGCCCTGGGTCGAGGAATAGAGCACGTCGCGGATCGGCTCCAGCGTCGCATAGGGCATGCAGATGTGGATGGCGCCGGACAGATCGCCGATTTCGAGCTGGAAAGCCGTGGACACCACGATCTCGCTCGGCGTAGCGATGTTCGCGAACTGCGGCTGCATTTCCGAACGCTGGTACTCCAGCTCCAGCGGATAGATGCCGTGCCAGGCCTTCTTGTATTCGGCACAGATCACGTCCACCAGGCGGTTGATGACGCGCTGCTCGGTCGGGGAGAAATCCCGGCCCTCGATGCGGGTCTGGAACTTGCCCACTCCGCCGTAGAGCGTGTCGATGATGCCGAATACGAGCGAGGGTTCGCAGACGATCAGCCCGCTGCCGCGCAGCGGCCGGATGGCCACGATATTGAAATTGGTGGGGACTGCCAGCTCGCGCAGGAACGCGCTATAGCGTTGCACGGACACCGTGCCCACGGAGATCTCGGGGCTGCGCCGGATGAAGTTGAACAAGCCGATGCGGAAGTTGCGTGCGAACCGCTCGTTGACGATTTCCATCGTCGGCATGCGGCCACGAACGATGCGCTCTTGGCTGGAAATGTCGTAGTTGCGGACCGCACCGGTTTCCGCCGCCTCTTCGACGGATTTCTGGCTCTCGCCCGTGACGCCTTCCAGCAGGGCATCGACTTCTTCCTGGGAAAGGAATGATTCGCTCATCGGAAATCTCCTGCCGGGGTCACTGGATGATGAAACTGGAGAAAAGCACCTGCCGCACGGGGTTGGTGTCGGCCTTCGGGCGATGTGCCTCTTCGCCTTCCTCGTCCTCTTCGCTGGCAGGCCGCTTGCGCGGCTTGGCCACGGTGTAGCCCAGCGGGCGGGACACCTCGCGGCGGATGTCGGCGGCCAGCTTTTCCTTGCCCTCGCGTCCCAGCAACTCCTGGGCCGTGCGCTGCGATACCAGCAACAGGATCGCATTGCGGATGCTGGGCAGGTATTGCTTGACCATGTCGGCGGTCTTGGCATCCGCCAGTTCCAGCGTGAGGCCGATCTGGGCGAACCGCTCTCCACCGGAATCGGCAAGGTTCACCACCATGTTCTCGATGGGCAGGAAGGTGGGAGCCACCTTCGGCGCCGTGGCCTTGGGCGCAGGTGCAGCGCCCTCCTCATCGTCGGCAGCATGGCTGCGCTTGGACAGGAGGAACCAGGCCGCGCCGCCACCGACCAGCGCCAACACCACCACGATGGCGATAATCAGAACCAGCTTCTTGCTTTTGGGCTTGGCGGCAGCTGCGGCAGGAGGATTGGCGGACACGTTGGATTTCCTTGCGCAACGGAATCGGACAACAGGGGCGGCGATTGGCCGGCAAAGGCAATGGCCCCGGCACGATCCTGATCGCCGCGGGCCTCTCGCATGGGGGCATTATTGGGCACCGGCGCGACCAATAATAGCCAGAATAAGGGTGGAAACCACTGCCTTCCGCCCGTTGCACCCACCCCGCATCACCCCTTTCAGGGGGGCCGCCCGGCCCGGCGTCAGACGAACACGTCGAGCGTCCGGTCCGGATGCGCCGTGGGGCGCGCCACGGCCGCAGGCGCGGAAGGCTGACCGCCCCCGGACTGCACCCGGGTGACACGGGCTCCTTCGCCCCGGGGCGATTGCCGACCCGACGCATCGCCCGCGCCGTTGCCGCCCGACTGGCCAACCGAGACGCCCGCCAGCTCGAGGCCTTCGCTGCGCAACAGTTCGCGCAGTTGGGCAACACTGGTGTCCAAGAGGTCCCGGGTCTGGGACTGGTCGCTGCGGAAAGCGACGTGGGCCTCGTTGCCCGAAAGAGACACGGAGATCTCGACCGGCTGGCCGTCCCGGTCGATCGTGAGTTCGGCATTCTGCGTCTTTTGGTGCACCCAATAGGCCACCTGCTCGGCAATCTGGTCTTCCATGGCGACCTGCGAGGGATCGGCCATGCCGACAGCGCTGTCCGATCCTGTGCCGGCGCTGCCGTCGGGGGAATGAGCGCCGTCCGCCACGCCCGAGGCGGCAGAGCGCTCCACCGCCGCGGCGAGGGACGGGCTGCTTTCCGTGCGGGCCGATGCCGGCAGGGCCATGGCCTGCACTTCCGCACCACCGCCAGCCGCCTGCCCCTGCAGGTTCGACTCGCTGCCGCGCCCGGCACCGTATGAGCCCGCCGGCAGCGCACCTGCTTCCCGGCGTTCGGCGCCAGCCAGGGACGCGGCAGCGCTTTGCAATGCCGCGCTGCTGTCCGCGAGGCCGACGGTCCCCTCGCCCTTGGCACCATGGACCGGGACAGCGAAACCGCTGCCTGCTGCCGCGATGGCGGCGTCCTGGCCTGGCGCGCCCACTGAGCCCATGGCGGAGTGGGCGCCACGCGCCATGCCGGCGCGTGCGGCGCCCAATCCTTTGCCCGACCCCGCTGCGGCACCCGCGGAGCCATCCGCGGCCCCATCGATGAGGGCTGTCTGGCCCACCAGGCTGCTGGCATCCATCAGGCCGACGGCCCTGGAGGCCTGTCCGAAGCCCGGGACCCCAGTGCCCGGCACGGCGCCGGTACCGGTACCACCGCCGACGCCAGGCCAGCCGGAGGCCATTGCCGTGGGCAGCATTCCCTGCAATGCGAGGGCCGAGGGGTCCGCGGCGGTGAAGGACGTGCCCCCCGGAAGCCCGGCATCCGGCGTGCCCGGCAGCAGCGGATCGTCCGCCGCGAACCCTGCTGCGCCCGCAGCCGCGCCGGCCAGGGCGTCCCCTGCCCCCAGGTCAGCCCCCAGCGATGCCAGCAGCATCGAGAAGCCGCCCTGTCCGGCAGCCGCGGCATCGGTACCCTCGGTGGGCCCCTGCGCACCGGCTGTCTTTGCGGCACCCCGGGTTCCACGGGCTTCGTGGCTGGCATGGGATGAGGACGGGCCTCGGGCAATGCGATTCTGGGTGTCCGTGTTCATGGTGATGGCTCCTCTGGCCCCATGCCTGGGGCCTTGCCGAACTGCAGCGATGCACGCTCGTCCGTCTGCTTCTGATCCCGCCGCGCTTCGGCGTGTTCGATGTCCTTGCGTCGTTTTTCGACCACCTTGCGCAGCGCCGTGACGCGCAATTCGGCCTGCAGCAACGCTTGCCCGGCTGCGCGCACGCGGCCCTCCTGCTCACCCACCACGCTGTTCTGCAGGCCCATGGCATGCCCCAGGCGGGCCATGAAGTGGTAATGGTGGTGCATGACCTCGGGCTTCACCGTGGCGTCGGCACGCATCCCCCAACGGCCCTCCGTCTCGTGGGCATAGTTTTCGAGCTGCTGCAACTGCGCCTCGGAGGCCTGGCGCGCGCGCTGCATGTCCTGCAGGGTCTGACGCGCGGCATCGCGCTGGCGTTCCGCCAGTTCTACGGCCACGAGGAACGCGTTGAGTGAAGTCATGGTGGATCGGCCCTTCCGTCAGCCCTGCAGGCCCAGCACCGTCACCATCGAATGCAGGCTTTCCTGCATGGGCGCGGCTTCGAACATGCTCTGCTGCAAAAACGCGGCCATGGCCGGCTGCAGGCGGATCGCCTCGTCGAGCGCAGGATCCGAACCGCTCATGTAGGCACCCACCTGGATCAGGTCACGGCTCTTCTGATAGCGCGAATACACGGCGCGGAACCGGCGCGCCACATCGAAATGTTCACGCGAGGCCACGTTGTGCATGACCCGCGATGCGGACTGCTCGATGTCGATGGCAGGGAAGTGCCCGGTCTCCGCCAGCGCCCGCGACAGCACGATGTGGCCGTCCAGGATGGCGCGCGCCGCGTCGGCGATCGGGTCCTGCTGGTCGTCTCCTTCGGAGAGCACGGTGTAGAAGGCGGTGATCGACCCCACGCCGTGCAGCCCGTTGCCGCTGCGCTCGACCAGGGCAGGCAGTTTGGCGAAACAGCTCGGCGGATACCCCTTGGTGGCCGGCGGCTCGCCGATGGCGAGGGCGATCTCGCGCTGGGCCATGGCATAGCGCGTGAGCGAATCCATGAGGAGCAGCACGTGCTTTCCCTTGTCGCGGAAATGCTCGGCGATCGCCGTGGCGTAGGCCGCTCCCTGCATGCGCAGCAGCGGCGGCGCGTCGGCCGGTGCGGCCACCACCACGGCCCGCCCCCGGTCCTCGGCGCCCAGGATGTCTTCCACGAATTCCTTGACCTCGCGCCCCCGCTCGCCGATGAGGCCCACCACGATGACATCGGCCTGCGTGTAGCGGGCCATCATGCCGAGCAGGACGCTCTTGCCCACGCCCGATCCCGCGAAGAGCCCCAGGCGTTGCCCCCGTCCCACGGTGAGCAGCGAATTGATCGCGCGCACGCCGGTGTCCAGCATTTCCCGCACCGGATCGCGGTCCATGGCGTTGATCTGGCGGCGGTCCATGGGTTCGGACGACACGTCGGCCACCGGGCCGCCGTGGTCAAGCGGCAGCCCCTGCGAATCCACCACGCGGCCCAGCAGGCCGTTGCCCATGGGCAGGCGCAGCACCCCCGCGGCATTGGATGGCCGCGCGGCGTCGCCGAGGCGCGGCACCGGAACGTACGGCGCCGCAGGCACCACGCTCGCGCCGCTGGAAAGGCCATGGATGTCTCCGGCCGGCATGAGGAACGCCCGGTCGCCCGAGAAACCCACCACCTCCGCCAGCACCGCTTCATGGCCAGGCATCTGCACAAGGCACTGCGATCCCACGGGAACGCGGATGCCCGCGGCTTCCAGTACCAGCCCGGTCAACCGCGTCAGCGTGCCGCGGGTTTCCAGCGGCGTGCCGTCCGCGAGGCGCGCGCGCGCATCGGCCATGAAGGCGCTCCAAACCGGTGCCTGTGCATCCGCCGGGGCTTCATCGGTGGCTGGCTGCGCGGAGGTTTCAGCCATGGCCGCCCTCATCGATCTTCCATGCGGTCGACAGGCCCAGCGCCGCGATGGCGCGGCGCCAGCGCCTGTCCAGCGAGCCGTCCACCACCGTGCCAGCCGATTCCACGAAGCAGTCGCCCTCGGCCACGGCCGCATCGGGCACCCATTGCACCTTCGCCGTGGCGTAGGCCGCTGTCAGCGGCTGCTCCAGGAAGGACCAGTCTGCCGGATTGACCCGCACGGTGGCGGGGCGGCCTTCGGCCACGAGCATGCCGAGCGCCTCCCGCACTACGGGCAGCAGCGCCTCAGGGCCCACGGACAGCTCCTGCCGGACGACCTGGCGGGCAATGTCGCAGGCCAGCTCCAGCACCTCCTGCGCCATGCGTTGCTGCAGCTCCGACAGCGTGGCGTCGGTGCTCTGCACCAGCTGGCCGAGTTGCGCGGCCACCTGCTGGCCCTGCCCGGCGATGTAGTCGTCCATGCGCTGCTGCCAGGCCAGCGCGGTTTCTTCCTCGCCCTGCGCCTTGCCCTGGGCGAAGGCGTCCTGGCGGGCGGCCTCGATGGCGGCCTGGTGCTCCGCTTCGTCGATGCCGGGCGGCGGCAGTTCGTCCGCTACCGTCTCGGCTTCCGCGGCCGGCGGAGGGTCGGAGCCGTCCACGGCGCCGAAGTGCCATTGCGTCACATCGCCGATTTCTTCGCTGGGGATGAAGCGCGTGTAAGCGCCGCGGGGGCTATACGAATGCGTCATCGCCGCCGCCTCCGATCACGATCTGGCCTTCATCGGAGAGCCGCCGCACGGTCTTGAGGATCTCCTTTTGCTGCGCTTCCACCTCGGACAGCCGCATCGGGCCGCGCGAATCCAGGTCTTCGCGCATGGCGTCGGCCGCACGCGAGGACATGTTGGACAGGAATTTCTCGCGCAGCTCGGGCTGGGCACCCTTGAGCGCCACCACCAGAGTTTCGGAGGCCACTTCGCGCAACACCGTCTGGATGGAGCGGTCGTCGAGCTTCATGACGTCGTCGAACACGAACATCTTGTCCATGATCTTCTGCGCGAGGTCGGGGTCGTAGCCCCGTATCGATTCGAGCACCACCGTGTCCATGTTGGAGCCGAGCAGGTTGATGATCTCGGCCGCGGCCTTGACCCCGCCCAGCGAACTCTTGCGGATCTTGTCGCCGCCCGCGAGCACCTTGAAGAGCACCTCGTTGAGATCCTTGAGCGCCGTGGGCTGGATGCCTTCGAGCGTGGCCACGCGCAGCAGCACTTCGCCGCGCTGCCGATCGGTGAGCTGCATGAGCACGGCGGCCGACTGCTCCGGGTCCAGGTGCACGAGGATGGCGGCGACGATCTGCGGGTGCTCGTTGCGCAGCAGTTCCGCCACGGAGAGCGGGTCCATCCACTTGAGGCTTTCGATGCCGGAGACATCGCCCCCCTGCAGGATACGGTCGATCAGCAACGCAGCCTTGTCGTCGCCCAGCGCCCGCTTGAGCACGGAGCGCACGTAATTGCTGGTGTCAGACACCAGCAGGCTCTGCGCCGCGGCGTCCTTGGAGAACCGGTTGATGACGCCGTCCACCTTCTCTTTCGAGACGGAGCGCATGCGGGCGATGGTCTCGCCCAGCTTCTGCACCTCCTTGGGGGACAGGTGCTTGAACACCTCGGCGGCTTCCTCCTCGCCGAGGGACATCAGCAGGATCGCCGCGTCGTTCAGGCCTTGCTCATCCATGGAAGGTCACCGGGTGGGAAGGAAAGGGGTGGGTCTGGGCTGTCATCGCCGCCATCATCGGTGGATGCAGCGCGGGTTTCAAGCGTCGCCGTTCACCCACACCTTCAGGATGTTGGCCACGGCCACCGGGTTGTCCTTGGCCAGCACGCGGGCTTCGTCCAGGCGCAGTTGCTCGGGCGTCTGGATGAGGTCTTCGGGCTTGGTCGGCGCGGCCAGGGCCGGGCGCTCGGGCTGGTCGGCCTCGATCGCGTCGACTTGGCGGCCCGCCACCGCCGCCGCCGGAGCGGGCGGCTGGTTGAGGCCCTTGATCGCGGGGCGCACCAGGCCCAGCAGGATCAGCGCGGCGAAGAGCGACATGCCCACGGGCCATCCCAGGCTCCTGGCGAGCTCGATCATCTCGGGCTGCTTCCAAAGCGGCAGATCCACCGAAGGCGTGCTGTCCACCTGGAACTGGGTGTTCATGATGTTCACCGAATCGCCGCGCTCCTTGCTGTAGCCCACGGTCTCGCGCACCAGTGCGGTCATCTGCTCCAGCTGCTCGGGGGTGAGGGCCTTGGCCACGGGCGCCTTGCCGGCCCCCTCCGCCACGGCCTGGTAATTGACCACCACGGCGGCGCTCACCCGCTTGATCGCGCCGCTGCCGGCACGCGTCACGCGCACCGTCTTGTCGACTTCGTAATTGGTGATGGACTCGCGCTTCGCGCCCGGGGCCTGGCCTTGCTGGCCGGTGCCGGCGGCGGGCGCGGGATTGGCGCCGTTGATCGGTGCGGTCGAGGGCTGAGGCGGCTGGTTGCTGGCTGCGCCCGGCACGCCACTGGGCGGCTGGTTGCCCTGGGCACCGGAGCTTTCGACGACCTGCTGACTGCGCACGGCGCTGCTGTCGGGCGTCTGGTTGGGGCGGTGCTGCTCGGAGGTTTGCTCCGACTGGCTGAAATCCACCTCGGCCGTCACCTGGGCCTTCACGTTGTTCTTGCCGACCACGGGCTCCAGGATGTCCAGGATGCGGCGGGTGTACTGCTGCTCGATCTGCTGCACATACGAGAGCTGCTGCGCGTCGATGCCGCTGTTGCTGCCGGCGGCGCCATCGGGCGACTGCGACAGCAGCTTGCCCGTGTCGTCGAGCACGCTCACGGCCGAAGGGGCCATCTCGGGGACGCTGGAGGCCACGAGGTGCACGATGCCTGCAAGCTGGGCACGGTCGAGGAAGCGGCCGGGGTAGAGGCTCAGCAGAACGGAGGCCGAAGGCTTCTGCTGCTCGCGAAAAAAGCCGTTCTGGTTGGGCAGCGCCAGGTGCACGCGGGCGTTCTGCACCGAGGACAGCGCCTGGATCGAGCGCGTCAGCTCACCCTCGAGCCCGCGCTGGAAGTTGAGGCGCTCCTGGAACTGCGTCACGCCGAAGCGGTTGGTCTCCATCAGCTCGAAACCGGTCACCGAGCCCTTGGGCAGCCCCTGCGTGGCCAGCCGCAGGCGCACGTCGTGCACACGGTCCGCGGGCACCAGGATGGCGCCGCCGCCTTCCGCGTACTTGTAGGGAACGTTCATCGTGGACAGCTGCGCCACGATGGCGCCGCCGTCCTTGTCGCCCAGGTTGGAGAACAGCACCTTGTAGTCGGGCTGGCGGTTGAACACCACCGCAGCCACCACCGCCGCCACGAGCAGTGCCACGCCCGCGCCGAAACGCAGCCGCTTGGAACGGTCGAGCGCGGAAAAGCGCTGCACCAGCGAGGGGGCGCTCGGGTTTGCAGGAGGGACGACGGGGATTTCGGCGACTGCGGACATGGTGCTTTCCAAGAGGGCCGACACGGCACACGGGATCTGGCGTGCCGCGATTATTGGGCGGCCCTGCCCGGCCCGGCGGGCAGATAAGGCCCCCGTTTTCCCAGCTATTCCCCAGGATGCGCCGGCGCTCCGCCCCTAGGATTGCACCATCCCGCAACCCCCTCGCCCACCGCCATGGACCTCCGCATCTCCAGCTCCACCGCCCCCTTGACGGGCGCCGGCCTGGCACGCCGCGCCACGGCCGCGCCGGAGGCAGCAGGCCAGGAAGTCGGCTTCTCCAGCGCGCTCAAGGGCGCGCTGCAGTCGGTCAGTTCCGCCCAGAACCGCGCCTCCAGCCTCCAGCAGGAGGTCCAGATGGAAAACCCGTCCGTCAGCCTGGAAGAAACCATGATCGCCATCCAGAAGGCCCAGGTAGGCTTCCAGGCCACGCTGCACGTGCGCAACCGGATGGTGCAGGCCTACACGGACATCATGAACATGCAGGTCTGACGCCTCGCAGGGTTAACCGTCAATTGCTATTATTTCAATAGCAAACTATTCAATGAATCCAGCGGCATGAAGCCGATTTGATCCAAATTCCGGGGTGCTCGCCGCCCTCCATGCAAAAGGCCTCGCCACCCGGACCGGGTGGCGAGGCCTTTTGCATGATGGCCACTGCCCTTTGCAGGGTGCCGCAGGCGCGGCCCCCTCCAGAGGGGTCAATGCATGGTCATGGGCTGGCGTTCGAACAGATGCTCGAACTGGGCGAGCCAGGGCTCGGCCAGGCAGCGGATCTCCGCATCGTTGCGCAGGATGCGCTGCATGATGCGCGTCTTCTCGCGGCGGTGCTCCGGCAGCAGCTCCTGGTCCTGGGACCGGAAGCGGAGCTGCTCGATCAGGACCGCGCAGGCCCCTTCGCAGCGCACGACTTCATCCCAGTCCTTGAGCTTCGCGGCTTCGAGCATCCGCGCGCTGCTGTCTTCGATGGCTTTGTAATAGTCAATGAGCATATCGGACATTTCTACGTACTCCCCTCAAACGGGCCGGCGCGTCTCCGCACCGATCTCGTTCCAGCTTTGGGCCACGGGGACAATCAAGGTAACCACTTCTTCCACCAGCGACAGGTCGTTGCGCAGGTTGGCCATGGTCAGGCGGCTGACGCAGTAGTCGTACAGCGCGCGCAGGTTCCCGGCCAATTCACCGCCCTGGACAGGATTCAGCCCCCCCTTGAGGCCCTCTTCCAGGATGCGCACGGCCTTGCCGAGATGGCGGCCTTTTTCTTCCACTTCACCGCGCTGCATGGAGCCGCGGGCGGCGTTGAGCGATTGCATCAAGCCCTCGAAAAGCATCTGGATCAATTGGTGAGGCGATGCACCATCCACGCTGGATTGCACACCGACCTGGCGATAGACCGAGGCTGCGCGGGAACTGACTGGCGTATACATCGAGGACTCCTTCATGCTGCTTACCTTTCTTATCGGCAGGCGCGGGAAGAACTCAAGGCTATTTCTGCGCAGGATGGAGCCAATGTTGCGAATGCCGCAGCGTCAGGCATTCCACTTCGCGATCTGCTGCGTCATGTAGGTGCTCAGCGAGGACATGTTGGCCATCTGCTTGTCGAGCGCGGTGTACTGCGCCCGCATTCTTTTCTCCAGCGTATCGGCCCGCTTGTTCACTTTGTCCTGGTCGTCGGAGTTGCGCTTGGATTCTGCCGAGAGCGCATCCGACTTGTTGTTCATGAGCCCGTCGAACGACAGCATGCTGGCGGTGAGCGACTTGAGGCGCACGCCCAGGCCGGTGCTGGTGGCGCCGGAGGCAGGGTCCGCAGCGAAGAAGGTCTTGAGCGTTTCGGGCGTCTTCAGTGCGGTGTCCAGCTTGGTGGCATCCACGGTGAGCTTGCCGCCGCGCTGCATCTGGATCCCGAAATCCGAGAGCGTCTGGAGCGCCTCCGTGCCGCCCGTGGCGGCGGTCATGGCCGATCGCAGAGTGCTCTGCAGCCCCACGGTCGTGCCGTCGCCCTGCAGCACACCGGCGGTTTTCGTGTCGCTGTCGTACTTGGTGACGCTGCCCAGCAGGTCGTTGACGGCGTTGTAGGCGTCCACGAAATCCTGGATGTTCTTCTTCATCGTCGCCGTGTCCGACTTGGAGGTGACCTCCACGTCTTCCGTGGTGACCTTGGACGCGGTGAGCGTCAGGCCAGGAATGGTGTCGGCGAAGACGTTGGTTTTGGAGGTGACGCTGATGCCGTTGATCTTGGCCTGCGCGTTCTGCGCATACTGGATCGAGTTGCCGGCCATGCCCGTGCCGGGCGATGCCTGCGGATCGAAGGCCAGCTTGGAGAGCCCCGGGGACGCGGAATCTTCCGTGACCTGGATGCGGAAGCCCGATTCCTCGCCGGTGGTCTTGGAGCGAAGCATCAGGCGCTCTCCGGACGCGTCGCGCAGTACCGTGGCCGTGACGCCGCCATCGGCCTCGTTGATCTTCGTCGCGATGGAGGTCATCGTGTCCGTGGCGGACACGGAGATGTTGAATGCGGCCGTGGAACCCGCCGTGAATGCCGGCGGATTCGTGGTGGAGTTCCAGCCACCCAACTGGATGGCCATGGTGCCGGCCCCGACGGCGGCGTCCTTGTTCACGACGCCGGATGCCACGGACTGCGAACGCGCCAGTTGCTGCACGCTCATCGAGAACGACGTGGCGCTGGCGATGCCCGAAACGGACACGGCCACTGCATCGCTGTTGGAAGACGTCACCGCCATGCCGTTCCAGGCACTGTCCCGTGTGAGCTTGGAGGCCGCGTCGGACAGCGTGGAAACCAGGGACTTGATCTGCGAATAGGTCGAGATCTTGGTCTGGATGGAGCTGGCGGTGTTCTGCAACTGCGTGAGCGGGCGTTTTTCCAGCGCCACCGTCTTGGAGATGATGTCCTCCACTTGCAGCCCGCTGCCGATCCCGATCGAGGTAATGCCCATTTCCAGCTCCCCTGGGCGTGCTCGCGCCCGGTCGTCATTGATGAAATGCGATTCTGGCAAGAACCCTGCGTTTCAAAAGCAGGAAAAGCGGCCACAGGAGCCTCCCTGTCGCCGCTTAGCGAGGGGCCGGCCCCTGCCGCCACCCCTTATAAGACACCGATCAACGCAGCAGGGACAAGACCCCTTGAGGAAGCTGGTTGGCCTGCGCCACCATGGCGGTGCCGGCCTGCTGCAGGATCTGCGTGCGCGACAGGTTGGCGGTTTCCTTGGCGAAGTCGGCGTCCACGATCCGGCCGCGCGATGCGGAGAGGTTTTCTGCCTGGATGTCGATGTTGCCGACCGAGTTCTCGAAGCGGCTCTGCAGGGCGCCGAGGTCGGCACGTGCGGAGTTCACCTGGTCGATGGCGCTGTCGATCTTCTTGAGCGAAACCCACGCATCCTTTTGCGTTGCCACGGTCACCGTATCGATACCCTTCTTGTCCGTACCGGTGGCGGCGGTCAGCGTCGGAGCCGCGAAGCCCGTGTTGGCTGCCGAGAAGCCCGTCGTACCGCCGAAGGTGATGGTTTCCGGCACCGGGGGCGTCGCGCTGTTCAGCTTGGAGGAAGCGAATTCCAGGTCATAGGTGCCGTCATCCTTCTTGGTCAGGAAGGCGGTGACACCCGTGTCGGCGGACTTGTTGTTGATCGCCGAAACCACTTGACCCAGACGCTCCACGCCGGAACCCGCAGCCTTGATCTCACCCAGATCGATCGCGGATGCCGAGCCCACCTGGATGGTCAGGCCACCCGTGGCGATCTTGGTGCCGAAGCCCGTGACGGTGGCATCGCTGGCGTTGATGGACGTCACGCTGCCCGTGGAGTATTCGATGTTGGACAGGCCGGATGCCGAGGAGTTGGTCAGGGCACCCACGGTGATGTTTTCACCAGAGTTGGCACCCACCTGGAAGAGCGCGCCGGCGAAGCTGCCGTCGAGGATCTTCTGGCCGTTGAAGCTGGTCTGCTTGGCCACGCGGTCGATTTCGTCCGTGAGCTGCTTCACTTCGGATTGCAGGGCGTCGCGGTCCTTCTTGCTGTTGGTGGCGTTGCTGGACTGCACGGCGAGTTCACGCATGCGCTGCAGCATGTCGCCCACCTTGCCCAGCGCGCCTTCAGCGGTCTGCGCCAGGGAGATGCCGTCGTTGGCATTGCGGCCGGCCACGGCCAGGCCCTTGATCTGGGTGTTCATGCGCTCGGCGATGGACAGCCCGGCTGCATCGTCCTTGGCGCTGTTCACACGCAGGCCGGAAGACAGACGCTGCATGGAGGTGGTGAGTGAAGACGCCGACATGCCGAGGTTGCGCTGGGCATTGAGAGAGGCGATGTTCGTGTTGATGGTAGAGGCCATTTGAAACGCTCCTTGGTTACTTAAAGTCCGGCTAAGCCGCCGATCACAACGCCGGCCCGTTGGGGCTGGCAGCCAAGACCGGGGCGGCAGTCACGTGAACCCATCCATCGCTTGCCGGTCAACAAATTCGCTGCTTTGAACCTGTTGTTTGGGTTATCGGGCGGCGCGGCGGGAACTTGAGCGTCCGCCTGCAAAAATTTCTTACACGGAACCCGGCTTCCCTCTGAAACACGGTCAGTTGCGCAAATACAACGATCGAACTGGCCGGTTTTCCTCCCTTTTTTCGCCCGTCCGGAAAAACCGGCGGCCCGCAGAATTCCTTCCAACGCTAGGGCGACCCGACGACGGTGTGTGTCCTTGGCCACGGCAGCAATGCCCATCCCTTTTGCGAAGGAGTTCCGCAATGGCCTCGACCATCAACACCAACATCGCTTCCATCAACGCGCAACGCAATCTGGGCCTGTCCGCCTCCTCGCTGAGCACTTCCATGCAGCGCCTCTCATCGGGCCTGCGGGTGAACAGTGCCAAGGACGATGCCGCGGGCCTGGCCATTGCCGAGCGCATGAACACCCAGGTCCGCGGTCTCACCGTGGCCGGCCGCAACGCCAACGACGGCATCTCGCTGGCGCAGACCGCCGAAGGCGCGCTGGGCAAGGTGGGCGACATGCTGCAGCGCATGCGTGAACTCGCCGTGCAGGCCAGCAACGCCACCAACAGCAAGGCCGACCGCACGGCCCTGCAGGCGGAAGTCAAGCAGCTCACCGACGAAATCGACCGCGTCTCCAAGCAGACCACCTTCAACGGCCAGAAGATCCTCGACGGCAGCTTCGCCGGCGCGCTCTTCCAGGTGGGTGCCAATTCGGGGGACAACGTCACCCTCGGTTCGCTGGCCGATACCCGCGCCGCCGGCCTGGCGAACATCAGCTACTCGAGCACCGCATCCGCCATCTCCGTGGATGCCTCCGATGCAACCGTCTCGGGATTTGCCAGCGCCATCCCCGCCGGCACGCTGACCATCGCCGTGAACATGGGCAGCACGTCCACCACCATCGACCTCGGAGCCATCAAGGCTGCGGGCTCCGGGGTGGAACGCCTGGGCCAGGTGATGAGCGCGATCAACAACAAATCGGCAGATACCGGCGTGACCGCGTTCCTGACCAAGAAAGACGACGGCACCTACGATCTGGAGATCGCATCGGGCAAGCTCACCGATGCCGTCCCGCCTGTGCCCGCCACCGTGACCTTCTCGGGCTTCTCGACGGCCAGCACCGGATTCACCGCCCCTACGCTGACGGCCGCTACCGGCACGGCCCAGAAGGGCATCGACTCGGTCAACATCGACACGCAAAAAGACGCGTGGGTGGCCCTCAAGAAGATCGACAGCGCCATCGACCAGGTGAACTCCGCACGCGCCGACCTCGGCGCCCTGCAAAGCCGTTTCGAGAACGCCATCGCCAACATCGATATCCAGTCGGAGAACATGTCGGCTGCGCGCGGCCGGATCGTGGACGCCGACTTCGCCAAGGAAACCGCCAACCTGTCGCGCACGCAGATCCTGCAGCAGGCCGGCACCGCCATGGTGGCGCAGGCCAACCA